>JBNJDH010000012.1:0-21118 GCA_051744695.1 Bacteroidota bacterium
AAGTATGCCATTGTGGTTCACGGTGGAGCCGGTGTAATGTCAAAAGAGCAAACCCATTTATATTTTTCATTACAGCCGATCACCACAGCATTGGGGGTGTATTTCCGGGCCTGTTTTATCAACAGCTCTGCATTGTTCCAGGCCGTAAGAACTTCCACTTCAAAAAGTCCGGGATGTTCGTCTATCACCTGCAATGCCTGCGTTCCGATGGAACCGGTTGATCCGAGAATGGCTATGCGACGTTTCATTAAAATATGAAGTCAAAATTTTTTAAAACTGAGAATTAGAAAGAAACATATTCCTGTGGATCCAGGGGAACACCGTTGTGCCAGAGTTCAAAGTGGAGGTGAGGACCGGTGGTCAGCTCACCTGAGTTTCCCACATTGGCAATGGCTTCGCCGGCTTTCACATGGTCCCCTGCCGATTTGAGAAGACGCTCATTATGCTTATAGACGGATATCAAATTGTTGGCATGTTGGATCTGTATCACATAACCTGTTTCCACTGTCCACTCCGAAAAAAAGACCACTCCGTCCATGACGGCCGAGACACGGGCTCCCGGCCCTGCAACAATATCCACTCCGTAATGCCCGGTAGGATCTCCAAACTCATTGACGACCATCCCCTTTAAGGGTGTATTAAAAAAAGTATTAGACAACTTAGAACGGGCCCGGTTGTCTGCCTCTTCACTCAAACTGAACCTTTCCTCACGTTCAACCAACTCCCTGAAAACAGAATCTTCCTCAGATCGTGAGAATTCAATGTTTCCAAAGCCTTCTTCAGTCTCATTCTCATTTAACTCCTCCTGTGAGACATCCCCTTCGTCACGGTTTTTGTAAGCACCTTCAGGCACATCTCCCCGGATAATATCCTGCATGTTCTCAATGAATTTGTTTCGCTTTTCTATCTCCACAGAAAGAGAGTCAACCCTTTGTGCATTTCGCACAATCATCAACCGTTGATTGGCATCGGGATAACCGGGAATGTATTCTCTTAAGCCGGTAAATGCAATCAACAGTACCACCAAAGCTATAAGGATAATAGCCGAAGCTCCGACAATGGTAAATACATTCAATCTGGACAACCTAAGAACCAATGCTTCCTGATAAGTCTGCTCATCAAAAATGGCCAGTTTGTATTTACTTCGAAGTTTCTTTACAATTTTTTTTCTCTTATTTTCAGCCATATTGCTCGTTCAAACAAAATACATCATCCGGGAACCGATTTGAATAAAAAACAAATCCCTGCCGCTAAGGGCAAACAGGCTCCACATTGAATAAAGGCAAAATTAATCATTTATATGCAGGAAAAGAAAAAATCCCTTCCCCCATCAAGATATATTGAAATTCAAACCAAGTCCGGAACTTTAAATTTTTCAGCATTACGATTTGCATATCGAAAAGAAAGTTTATATATTTGCACTCGCAAAACAGAAGAAAAAGCAAAAATATTTAAGATATATTGCGGGGTGGAGCAGTTGGTAGCTCGTTGGGCTCATAACCCAAAGGTCGTCAGTTCGAGTCTGGCCCCCGCTACTAAGAGCCGTAAAGACATAAAGTTTTTACGGCTTTTTTTATCTCCAAAAGTCTCCAATTTTACAAAATACAGGATTTTCATTGCTATTACCTCCTTTTTTTAATATATTGTCAGGCGAACCGGCCATTTCACAACCTCTTAAACAAATTATCAACATGCACGCAACCTCTCTCAGGCTTCTCAGCACATTGTTGTCATTTTTATTAATTGCTTCTACAACAGCACAAGACAGAATAACAGGCCATAATTTTGCCACCCGCTCCGAAGTTCTCGGAGAAAACGGGATGGTAGCAACCAGCCATCCGTTAGCCACTCAAATCGGACTTGACATTCTGAAACAAGGAGGAAATGCTGTCGATGCGGCTATTGCCGCAAATGCTGCTCTGGGCCTAATGGAACCTACAGGCTGTGGAATAGGTGGCGATCTGTTTGCCATGGTATGGGATGCCGAATCCGAACACCTTTATGGCCTAAACGGAAGTGGTCGTTCACCGGAACTGCTCACCATTGATTATTTTACTTCCAACAACATGGAAGAGATTCCGCCTTACGGACCTCTCCCTGTTACCGTCCCGGGATGTGTGGATGCGTGGTTCGAGCTCCATGAAAGATTTGGCAAGACATCTATGAAAGATATACTGGATCCGGCCATCTCGTATGCCGAGGAAGGATTCCCCGTTACTGAACTCATCAGCCACTACTGGAAGATCTCATTCAATCACTTTTCCGATTACCCCAATGTCAAAAAGGTTTTTTCAATAGATGGGGAGCCCCCGTCAAAGGGAGATATTTTCAAAAACCCTCAATTGGCCGAAACTTATCAATTGCTGGCAGAAGAAGGGCGTGATGCATTCTACAATGGGCCGATTGCAGAAAATATGGTCAATTTTATTCAGGGTGAAGGAGGATTTCTCTCTGAATCAGATCTTGCCCGTCACAACTCTCAATGGGTTGAGCCGATTCCATCTGATTACCGGGGGTACACGGTATGGGAACTTCCGCCCAACGGACAGGGAATAACAGCCCAAATCATGCTTAACATTCTGGAAGGGTATGAATTTGACCCGGATGATCATGGAACATCCCGGCATCTTCACCTGGTCAATGAAGCCAAAAAGCTGGCATTTGAAGACCGGGCCAGGTTCATTGCCGATCCTGAATATTCAGACACTCCCCTTGAAAAACTTTTATCAAAGGAATATGCTGCCCAGAGAAGAAAAGAAATCGACCCCGAAAAAGCAGGCATGCATTCCGCAGGCATAGAGAACGAGAGCGAAACAATTTACCTGACAGTAGCAGATCAATGGGGCAATATGGTATCGCTTATTCAAAGTAACTACAGGGGTATGGGCTCAGGTATGGTTCCCCCGGAACTTGGCTTTATGCTCCAGGACAGGGGATGTTTGTTTTCCCTGGAACCAGGTGCCGCCAACGAGTATGCACCGGGCAAAAGACCATTTCACACCATTATTCCTGCTTTTGTAACACGGGATCAAAAACCCTGGCTGAGTTTTGGAGTTATGGGCGGAGACTTTCAACCCCAGGGCCATGTGCAGATATTGATGAACCTCATCGATTTTAAAATGAACCTGCAGGAAGCAGGTGATGCCCCGAGATTTGCTCATGCAGGGTCATCTTCTCCGACCGGGGAAGAAGCTGATGGCAAAGGGGAAATACTGGTAGAAGACGGCATCCCTTATGAATCCGTCAGAGCACTCATGAAAATGGGCCATCAGGTTTCCTTTGACCTGGGCGGTTACGGAGGCTTTCAGGGGATCATATACGACCACGAACGAGATGTCTATATCGGGGCCAGCGAGTCAAGGAAAGACGGACAGGCAGCCGGTTACTAACCGGACTAACCCCCTTAAAACCAAAACAAAACAACCCAGATGCAAATAGTCATAATAAAAAGTTGTTTCGTCAAAATATTTTGGACAAAACCCATTTATCCGTTTCCTTTGACATGTAGGACAAGTCAATTTCAAGATAAGAATAGTAGCATATTTCTGTTTGTTCTGTCATTTGATGCATAATCTTCTGGGAACCAACAGTAGAAAATTTTAAGTTGCGGGCCATGGAAACATTCACAAAAATCGCCGGTTTCTTCCGAAAAAAACGGAAAGGTCAAAACAAAGACCTGGCTGGTTTTTTTTCATCTCAGGACGCGACAATGCTGGTAGATTCCCTCAATGCTGCATCATGCAGCCATTGCACACCCTTAGAAACACTTGCACTCAACGCTGCTAAAGCCGGCAACACGGCCTACACTCTAATCACATCCACAGACGCAAATGGCGAATGCTCCGTAAAGGCCCTTTCCGGAAGCCACGATGTCATCTCCCATTCCAACCAGACAATCCAAAATCCTTTTTTCAATAATCTGCTAAATAATAAAATTGTCCATAGCCCTGAATGTCAAGAGCTCCTTCAGCAGGTTGGCATAACCGACAAAAAGGTCAAACATGTCACGGCCCTGCTGATCAGTGACAATGAAAATACTCCTATTGGCACTGTTTTCGGTTTCTCTAAAGCACAAGTTCCTCCCGAAAATCTGAACAATGCCCTCCGGTTTTTTGCCATCAACATTTCCTCCGAACTGAGGCATATTGCCAGCAGAGAAAAACTGGAGAAAAAGAACCGTGAACTTCTTCGAACAGAAGAAGAGCTAAAGTTAAAAAACAGATTACTTGACAACCTAAATAAAAACATATCGAAAGCAAAACAGGTTGTGGACGAAAGTAGCCGCTTAAAATCCGCCTTTTTGGCCAACCTGAGTCATGAAATCCGGACCCCGATGAATGTCATCATGGGATTCACCGAACTTTTAAGCGCCGACAACATGTCGAGTGAACAACGCCGAAACTACATCGACATTATCCAGCAAAACGGGACCCGCCTCCTGCACATCATGGACTCTCTCATCGACATTTCCCGCTTCCAGGCCAAAAACATAGGGAAAGAGCAACATGCTTTTCATTTGAACCCCATGATGCAACAGTTGTTCAACACCTATCAGCCAGACATTGAGATTACAGGGAAGCCCCTGAAGTTGTCATTATCTACGGGAGCCAAAGACGGGGAAGACATTGTGATGCTTGATAAAGAAGCCACCTTCAAGATACTCAACCACCTGTTAGACAACGCTGTTAAATTCACTGCATCCGGCCACATCCATTTTGGATATGAAATATCTGAAAAGAACATTCTCTTCTTTGTGGAAGACACCGGAATTGGACTGCCTCATGGAAAGGAAAAAGAGATCTTCGATCTTTTCCGCCAGGGAGACTTGCGTCTGAGCCGGCAGTATGGCGGAACAGGCCTGGGACTGGCCATTGCCAAAAAATATGTAACTGCCATGGATGGTCAGATTTGGTGTAGCAATAAAGAGAATACAGAAAGGGGGGCTATATTTAGATTCACCTTACCCTGCAAACAACCGAATAAAATCTCTTCACCCCATCCCTCCGGAGAAGCCTCAGCAAAACTACTGCATACGCCTGTCAACCATTTTCATTAACAGCCCCCTTTAGAATGCAGCCATTAAAAGGCCGATGTCTTTGGAAGGAATGTTGAATTTTTCTCCGATTTTATGGTTGGTGAGAATTCCTTTATAAAGATAAAGACCGTGACTGAAACCTATGTCCTGCTTGATGAGCTGATTGATGCCTCCGGCCATGGCAAGCCTCAAAAGAATGGGCGCAAAAATGTTGCTCAATGCAATAGAAGAAGTACGGGCCACCCTGGATGAAACATTGTGAACCCGGTAATGAATCACTCCATGCTGTATGGATACCGGCTCTTCGCTATTGGCAGAGGAAACTGCACTTTCCAGACAACCCCCGTTACCCATGCTCAGATCAACAATTATAGAACCGGGTTTCATGGCAGCCACCTGTTCTTCTGAAATCAGGAAACCACTCTGAGGCTCAAAATACCGTAAACTCCCGATAACAGCATCAGCAGAGCGCAAAGCTTTACTCAATACCCGGGGATGAAGAACGGAAGTAAATAATCTCTGTCCCACATTTCTTTCCAATTCACGCAGATTTCGATAAGAATTATCAAAAACCTTGACCTGACATCCCAGACCAAGAGCGGCGCGAACAGCAAATTCACCGGCCGTGCCGGCTCCAATGACCACAACTTCAGCTGGGGAAATACCTGTTATTCCCCCCAGCAAAACACCTTTGCCATCCTTGACCTTACTCAGATATTCTGAAGCGATCATAATCGCCGTATATCCCTCTATTTCACTCATGCTGCGCACCACAGGATAACATTCCGATTCGTCTTTCAAAAATTCATATGCCAGGGCATTCACTTTGCGATGCATCAGCTGTTGAATGGAATTCCGGTCCTGTCTGACCAGATGCAGCAGAGAAATAAGCAACTGCCCCGGAGCCAAAAGCTGGCGTTCTTCTTTATCGGGAGGCGCCACCTTCAACACCACATCACAACGGAAAGGATCTTCATGATTATTCACGATCCGAGCGCCTGCTTCAGAAAAATCATGGTCATAATAATTCGCCGCATTACCGGCTCCACTCTCCACAACAATTTCATGACCATTGGCGACCAGCAACTCCACTCCCTGAGGAGTAAGTGGAATGCGATTTTCTCCTTCTTCACGTTCAAACGGAACGCCAAAAGACATGGACTTTTGTTTCTTCCCTACTTCCAGCAGTTCTTCACGGGGAAGAAGACCTGTTTGATTCATGGCAAAATAATATGACGCACTTTTCCCTTCGTCTCCCATAGCTAAACTAAATTTCGGATCAAGTTACAAAAAATCATGGTTCGTATCCTTAATTTTCATCACAGAATGTTTACCCGGATACCTTCAAAGTCCTTTTCCCATTGATGTCCGCAGTGATGAAAACATCAAGCCTGTCAGATGGCAAAAAATCGGCGACCTTTTCAGGCCATTCGATGAGGCAAATGTGATTGCTGAAAAAATAATCTTCGTACCCCATGTCGAAAACCTCCTCCACATTCTTCAACCGGTAAAAATCAAAATGGAAAATTACTTTACCATCCTGTGCAGCATACTCATTCACAATGGCAAAACTGGGACTGGTCACGTGCCCCGCAACCCCCATCCGGCGACAAAGGCTTTTTATGAAGGTGGTTTTACCAGCCCCCATCTCTCCGTAAAATGCAACCACTTTATGGTTTTTAAGGAGTGGAAGAAAATCTTCAGCTACTTTATCAATCTGATCTTCAGAAGAAATCTTAAACAAATGCTCCATAATAATACATTTTCAGACTCCGCCCCCATTCCCCATGATCACCGGGTTAGAGAGGCACCATTTCCACGAGGGGAACCAACATTTCTTCGAGGGAAATGCCTCCATGCTGAAAGGTGTCTTTATAATAGTTGACGTAATAGTTGTAATTGTTGGGGTAGGCAAAAAAATCATCCCCCTTTGCAAAGATATAAGATGTTGACACATTCACACGCGGCAGGAAGATACTTTCGGGATTTTTTACTTCAAAAACCTCTTTGGCCTTGTATGCAAGATTTTTTCCTTGTTTAAAACGCAAATTGGTGTTGGTATTGCGATCGCCCACAACTTTAACAGGATGTTGCACGCGCACCGAGCCATGATCGGATGTCAGGACCACCTTTACATCTTCGCCGGCTAGTTTTTTCAAAAGGTCAAACAGAGGTGAATGAAGAAACCAGGATTGTGTAAGTGAACGATAGGCCGATTCGTCGGCTGCCAGTTCCCTGATCATCTTCATCTCGGTTCTTGCATGCGAGAGCATATCAACGAAATTGAACACAACCACCGAAAGGTCTTTATCCGTTAGTTGTGAGGAATTTTCCACCAACTTTCTCCCCGATTCGGCATCACTGATCTTATTATAAGAGTAGGTGAATGACCTGCGCAGCCGTTGGAAAAAGGTTCCCAGCAATTCTTCTTCATACTGGTTTCGTCCGCCCTCATCTTCTTCCTCCGTCCAAAGATGGGGGTACATTTTTTGTATCTGGGCAGGCAAAAGACCTGAAAACAGGGCATTTCGGGCAAACTGGGTAGCCGTGGGCAAAATGCTGCAATAAATCTCATCGCTGGTCACCTCGTAAAATGAGCGAAGATCATGGCGTATGGTCTCCCATTGATCGAGCCTGAAATTGTCTATGACGATCATAACAACTTTTTCTCCCCGGTCAAGCTTAGGCAACACATAGTTTTTCATCACCCGGTGCGACATCATGGCCCCCTCTTCATCCGAAAGCCAGTCGGTATAATTATCCTTCACACTGCGCGAAAACAACTGGTTGGCTTCCCCCTTCTGCATTTTCAGCACATCATCCATAGGGCTGTCGGCACTCTGGAGTTCAAGCTCCCAGTGAACCAACTTTTTATAGACATCTTTCCATTCTTCAAGGGAAAGGCGGTCATTCATCCGAAAACCCAGATCCGAAAATTCAGCCTGATAATCACTTGTTGCTTTTTGTGCCACCAGCCGTTGTCTGTCAACATTTCGTTTAACAGACGATAATATCTGGTTGGGATTCACAGGTTTGATCAGATAGTCTGATATCTTACTGCCAATGGCCTGATCCATAATGTCTTCCTCTTCACTCTTGGTGATCATGACAACAGGTGTTGTGGGGCGCACTTCCTTCATACGCGAAAGGGTCTCCAGGCCACTGAGCCCCGGCATATTTTCATCCAGAAAAACCAGGTCGAAATGAGCCTCTTCCATTAAATCAAGTGCATCCGTACCGTTACTGGCGGTTTTCACATCGAATCCCTTTTCCTCCAGAAACATGATGTGTGACCGAAGATGTTCAATTTCATCGTCGACCCACAGTATTCTTATTTTTTTGCTTTCATCCATAACCGGTCATTTAATCATTGTTGCAACTCTTTTACTTCCCTACAAAATCAAGATATTCTTCCAAACTGCCTTCTTCATCCTTCAGCAGCTGGAAGTTTTCGGGAGAAACGGGACATATAACCCAGTCCTCTCCCACAACCCTGGACTGCCAGAAACTGTTCTCATCCAAAGCCGAAGAAAGTTCATCAAAATCGGCCGGTTTTTCAAATTCTTTTAAAAGCAGAACATCTTCCCCCTCCGGCAGGGTTTCTGCAGAAATACTGATTCGCTCGCGTAACACACTGCGCGTCATACCCGGCAGAAAAGAACGGGCCTCATCCATATCGCCATCATCTCCCGAAACGATGATCATTCCCCAGACTTCACCCTGGTTGGGAGAAAACATCGAAACCTTTTCGGGCTCACGCGTTTCAAGATAATTGTTCTCCGGGATTTCACTCTCACTTATAACGATTGCAGACGAGTTGTTTCCGGGCAGATAATTTTCCAGAAAAAATTCAATATAGGCATCAAGATCGTTCGAGGCTTCCAGATTGTCACGATTGTTTTCGGATATTAGAAGAACAACAGGTTCGCCCGCATCATCAACCCGGAATACCGACGGATTGTCAAGTAAAGAATATAGATAATTTAACCCGCTTTGGCTGTCATCAAAAGGACCCGTTTCCACCACATTGAATTCATTGCCAAGACCACCTGCTTCGAGCTGCAACCAATCACGGGTAAAATGATCAAAATTAAAATTGGCCATGTGGAACATGAACTGGTCGGTATCAGATTCTTTATCAAGCACCGTCATCACATAATGAGCAGAGTCGGGCTCCATACTGAACTGACTCTCCGCTTCTTCCTCACCTTCAGTTTCTCCTTCAGTCTCAGTCACGTTTCCGTCAGAGGTTTCATCGTCAGAAACCATGGAAGCTTCAGACATCTGTATATCAGCAGGTTCCCGACCCTCTTCAACCAAGGCCAGCCAGTGATCGGCCACATCGGCCTGTGATGAATTGGGGAAATTTTCCACAATATCTTCCAGTCTTTGCTTAAACAAACCGGACTCACCCAGCTGACTGTAGGAGAGAGCGTTTAGCAACGCAGCCTGGGGTATAAGCTGTTGAGAAGTGCCATTCATGATCTCTTCTGTCTTGTCAATAGCATCATTCCAGGAAGCGCTTTTGAAATCGTGATAAGCAGACCGGTAAAGCTCCTCCATTTCCTGGCGGAACATCTCCTGATCTTCAAAGAACCGGGGGTCAGCCACAAACCGGGCGAAACGGCTGTCCGGATAATCATCCAGGATGACCTGACCATAGTGATCCACACACTCCTGATCATTGATCTCCCGACAAGCCATATAAATACCCATCAGAGTCTGCTCGCGGTAGCGGTTCTGTGGATATTCGCTTAAAAGCTGTTCAAATGTGGCAACAGCTTCACGATATTTCTCAAAATTATGGGCAAGGGCATTGGCCGCATTGAACAAGGCCTGTTGTTTCCGCTGATGAGATTCAAGCATCTTTTCTTCTGAAAGCGGAAGCTCCTCCACCAAGGTTTCACGATCGGGCACACCACTTTCTTGAGATCCTTCTCCCCCGGGCTTCGGGCTTCCCTCCCCGGTGGGATCTTGTTCGAACGGATCCGAAGGCATCATGTTGCCATCATCCCGGGAGCGATCAGAGTCGTCGCTTTCAGCGGACTTCCCGGAACGTCGCCAATTGTCTTCCAATTCGCGCCGTCCCCAACGTTTTTCAAATTCCATTTTACCAAGGCTCACCATGGCCTGGTTGTAAAAATACCACTGGTCCGATTCGCCCGAATTCCGCCTCTGGTTTCCGGAAAAGTTCCGATAAAAAGATGCGTCACTTCCCATGTCTCCTCCCATACGGGTTTCTTCCTCTTCCTGCTCCAATTGCACCAATAAATCATCAATAAACTGCTCACGCTCAGCTTCAGGCAATGCAGCTATTCTCTGCACACTGTCTTCGTATTGTATAGTCTGCAAGCTTTGGGCCAGCGGGGTAAGTTTTTTCTTTTTTCTTCTGATTTCCTCAATGTTTTCATGATCATCGGGAAGTACGGTGAGTGTGGAATCGTAATAGGCACCGGCAGCAATATATTCACCGGAATTGAAGTAGACTTCGGCCATTTTTCTATAAACCTCACCCGATAAAGTTTGATTCTCTTCTCCATATCCGGCTGCCAATTGAAGATTGGTAAGGGCATTCAATGTATCTTCCTCCCAAAACCAGGTTTGCGCCAAAGCATAATAGATCTGATCGCGATAAGGCCGGTTTTTGTATTCATCCGGAAGTTTTTCAAGTTCCCGGCGGGAAATTTCAGGATTTTCAGGTCCCCCTTCCAGCAAAGCGTTTTTGATGCGGGCATGGATTTGAAATTCATAATCGGGGTTCATCCGAACCACTTTTTGATAAGCCTCATGTGCCAGCGACAAATTATCGGTTCTTTCAGCAACCTGCCCCAATACATAATACCAGCGAACCTTTTGCCATCTGTCCCCGGCCTGGTCAGCAGCCTCCCGGCAGTAATCAAGAGCTTCTGCAAAATTGTCCCTGCTTAACCAATACCAGGCATAAGTAGAAGAAGCAAGAGCAGCATAATTTTTTTCATCCTCCACCCCTGATGAAAACCGGTCAAGATACTGGCCGGCACTTTCAAAATCTTCCATTTCAATATAAGCACGGGCCATCCAGAGCATAGCTTCAAACCTGACACTTTTCCCCGGGAAGATACGAATGACCTGATCAAAAGCCCTGGCAGCTTCACGCCACTCATGCAAATGCATATGGGCTTTCCCGATCAGCATCCAGGAATCGTCCACCCACCTGTTGAACTCTTTTTGATTAAAAAACTCCCGATATTCAGTGTCACCCCCGGCTGGTTCCCTCTCGGGTTTAGCAGTAATGGAATGTTCTTTGATAAGCTTGTGTCCCTTTTGAATAGCCCGTTCCATCTGAGAGGATGGCACTTCAGCATCGACCCCTTCTGAAAAAACAAACATAGGCAAAACATGGGTATAATCATCCCGAATGGATCCACGCATGCTTTCGCGCCCCTTTTCAAAACTCTGCTCCCCGTTAAAAAAAACGTTATATTTCGCTGTAAGGTTATGATAGCCCCGCGACAACCATGTATTCTTACTGGTTGAACACCCCACGACCATTAATGAGATAAGAATATAGAGGGTATATTTTACTTTCATGTACAAAACCAGTCTGGTAACATATTATAAACTATCATGCAACAAAAATATTTCCCAAAACGATCAGGAAAAAATATTTTTATACCAAAATGTCAGCCTGAAGTCAGAAGCCAATCCTTTAAACCCGATAATTTCAAGCAAGCAGACAACCGTCAAAGTCTGTGACTTTAACGAAGGATATCAAATGGTATGAGAGGCCTCATTTAACCTAACAAAAGCTTAAAGAAACCAATGGGGCAAAACTCGAAACTGTTTTTTTCATCCACTATATTAAGAAAAATTTTTTGAGATGCATCCCCGTACAAAACTTATTTCACCATGAACCAGGCCCCTGCCAAAAGCTCGTCCGGAACTGATACTGACAACGGTTTTCGCCAAACCATCCCGGGGAACAGTCAGGCCATGCAGGAAGTTTTTGATCTTATCGAAAAAGGCATTGGCCTGCCCGGCATGAACATTTCTCTACACGGTGAACCGGGAACAGGAAAAAAACTTGTTGCCCGGACCATACATGAACACTCTGTCCGCCGCGATTATCCATTTGTGTCACTAAATGCCAATGCCATTCCTGATAATGAAATGGAAGAATGTTTCTTTGGAGCAGAAAAAGGAGCTTTTAACGGGGCATTGATGACACGGAAAGGAAAATTTGAAGAAGCAGGTAAAGGCACCCTCTTTATTGATGAAGTCTCCGATCTTGGAAGTGAAATACAAATCACTTTACTGGAGGCTTTACAGGAAGGGATCGCCCAACGTGTGGGCGGACAGGAAAAGCACCCCATTCAGTGCCGAATCATCACCGCCACCAATGGCGACCTGCTGGAAGAGGTCAAAAACCAGAACTTTCGTGAAGATCTCTATTACCATCTGGTGGGTTTACCCATGACGTTGCCACCCCTGCGGGAAAGAGAAAATGACATTCTATTGCTTGCCAACCATTTTCTGGAAAAGTTCTGCCATATAAATAATCTCAATGAGAAGCATCTCTCGAACCAAGCACAGGAAAAATTAATGGGATATACTTATCCCGGCAACATCCGGGAATTAAAGGCTGTCATTGAACTGGGAGCAGCTCTCGCCCCCAACGATGCTCTGGAAGCCGATCACATAGTCTTCGATCATTTCGGTTTTCGGCCAATGGTCATCGACAGAGAACTCACCCTCAAAGAGTATAATGAACAGATCATTCTGCATTTTTTGCAAAAATACAAAAGTGTGAAAGAAGTGGCCAACCGCCTTGATATAGGCAAATCAACCATTTATAACTTGCTGAAACAGCACAATCATCTCAAAGGAGACTAATCCTGAATGGCTACCACCTCAAGGATTTCGGGCACTTTTTGCTTCACGACCATCTCTACACCACCCTTCAGTGTCTGAATGCTCATGGGGCACCCCTCGCAAGCACCACGCAACTTCACTTTCACACGCATATCGTCGGTCAATTCCACGAACGAGATGTCCCCGCCATCTGACTGCAAATAAGGCCTGACAACATCCAAAGCCTCCTGCACTCGTTTTTCCAGTTCTTGTTTGTCTATATCCATGCACTTCTATTTTCTTGTTATTTCAACAACTTCAGTAGGCGGAAGGTTTTCGTTACGTTCATCTACAGCCTTGACAACGGCCTCAGCAAGTTCATAAAAAGCACGGCCGGTGATGCTGTCGGGATTCAATGCCGAGGGCTCACCCTTGTCACCCCCTTCTCTGATGCTCTGAACAATGGGAATTTGCCCGAGAAGAGTCACATTCATCTCTTCGGCCAGTTTTTTGCATCCTTCTTTCCCAAAAATGTAATATTTATTTTCGGGAAGTTCGGCAGGGGTAAACCAGGCCATATTCTCAACCAATCCCAATACGGGAACGTTGACCTTTTCACCGGTAAACATACTAATCCCTTTCCGGGCATCGGCCAGAGCAACGTCTTGCGGGGTACTTACTACAACAGCCCCGGTCAGTGCAACACTCTGCACAACCGTAAGGTGAATGTCACTTGTGCCTGGCGGGAGATCGATGAACAAATAATCCAACTCGCCCCAGTCGCCATCACCAATCAATTGCTTCAGGGCATTGGTAGCCATAGCACCCCGCCATACCACAGCATCATCGGGGTCAACGAAATAACCGATGCTGAGCATCTTCACCCCGTATTTTTCCACAGGAACAATTTTGTCCTTCTCATCTACTTTTTTTACAACCGGCCTGGCATCTTCGGTATGAAACATCTTCGGCACAGAGGGCCCAAATACATCTGCATCCAGGAGCCCCACGCTGTAACCTTTACCCGCCAGAGAGACCGCCAGATTGGTAGCCACAGTAGATTTACCGACCCCGCCTTTTCCACTGGCTACGGCCACAATGTTTTTCACATCAGGAAGCAACCTGGCAGGAGCCTTTGGTTTTTGAGGATTGACTTTTACAAAAATGTTCCCCTCAATTTCAGCATCTTCACCCACATATTTCTTAATGGCCTGAACACTTGCTTTTTTTATGGCAGAAATGAAAGGATCGTTGGGACGATCGAATTTCAAACTAAAACTGATCCGTTTCCCATCAATCCGGATGTCATCTTCCACCATCCCCAATGAAACAATATCCTTTTCTTTTTCGGGATGAATCACATGACTGAGCGCGTCGGTTATTTGCTTTGGGTAAAAACTCATATCTGTCTAACTTAATTTAAACTTTTTAAATATAGTGGCAAATTTAAAAAAAACCCGGGAAGCGAACAAATGTTTATTTAATATCCAGAGGAGCGGGCGCCCAAAAGCGTTCATTGAAATCCACAACCTGATCATTTTCAACCCGGACTCCTTCACTTTCCAGCATTTCCTGCATGGTTTTCTGCCCCGGAAAAGCATGCTTTCCCGTAAGCCTTCCCTGTCGATTGACCACCCGGTGGGCGGGCACAAACGAAGAATGCGAAAAAGCCTTGTTCATGGCCCAACCAACCATACGGGAAGCTCCGGGGGCACCCACCGCAGCAGCAACGGCCCCGTAAGTGGTTACCCGCCCCTCGGGAACGGTTTGAACCACCCGGTAAACACGCTCGAAAAAACCATCGGGTCCGGTCATAAGCGAAAATTCAGGTAGTCCGCCGTCTGGGTTTCACGCCCCTGCCGGCACTTCGGTATGTATCGGGTTCAATCTCGATGTCTGGTTCCACAAGGGGGCCTTCCGGGGGCAAACGAAATTGAAGGTATTTGATTGGAATGTGGTGGGCCAGCCACTTCTCTTCATAAAAAGTGCGAAGAGACAAAACCTCATCGGCATATTCACTCTGGTAAATATCTGCTAAATCAACAAGCGGATGAATGTCATTGACTTTTAACAATTCACGGGTATAGGTATACATGAACCCGCTGTCCGTTTTTAAATGAATGAGGGCCTCTGGTTTCAGAAATTGGCGGTAAATTTCCAGAAACCGGGTGCTGGTAAGTCGTTTGCGGGTCTTTTTAATTTGGGGATCAGGAAAAGTCAGCCATATTTCATCCACTTCACCGGGTCCAAAAAACGAAGCGATCATCTCGATATGCGTGCGAAGAAATCCCACATTTTTCAGTCCTTCGTTCAATGCATCGGTGGCGCCGCGATGCATCCGGTTTCCTTTGATGTCAATCCCCAGGAAGTTTTTGTCAGGAAACATCCGCCCCAAACCTACAGCATATTCCCCTTTTCCGCACCCCAGCTCAAGGACCAGGGGATTGTCATTCTTAAAAAAACCATGCCTCCAGTTTCCCTTTAAAGCATGGTCTTTTTCAAAAAGTTCGTGAAACGGAGCCTGCACCACATGAGGATAAGACTCCATTTCTGCAAATTTTTTCAATTTATTCTTTCCCACTATTGTTCTTTTTTTCAGCTTTTTCCATCCACAGAGAAACCGACTGCACGCCATCAAGCTTATCGCGCCTCATTCCCTGCTGAAGGGTAAACTTATACTCCCCGGGTTGGGCCAATTTGACCCCCCCTTTGTACAACCAATAAAGGCGCCGTGAACGATCATTCCCTTGTCCGATCCATTCTCCTTCAGGGTTTGCCAGGAAATATTCCATGGTATCAACCTGGGCTTGTCCGTCGGGACTTTCCACATTCACAAACAACCAAAGATTGCTGTATGGATATTCTTTACTGTGCTCCAGGGAAAAGCCGATGCTAACCACTTCAGAAGTGTCTTCAATAACCGGACTAAATACCTTCACAGAATCTTTGTGCCAGGAATTGCCTTCAATATCCTTTTCACTATTGTAAAGTGTACTGTTATTGCAGGCAGCCAATACGCCGGCAAACATGAAAAGCAAAACCACTTTATTCTTTAGGTTTGTCCGATGAACCGGATGACCGGTTATTCCTCCGTTTTCGCCCGTTGTTATTTCCATTATTCGGTTTATTGTTACTGCCTTTCCGGCGTTTGTTCTTTTTCTTTTTGCCCCCCGATTTTTTGGTCTGCTCATCAAACCGGGTTATGCTGTCTTCACCGCTGACATTTGTATAGTCAATTTCTTTGGCAACAGTTGTAGTTACTTCAGCCGCCAATTTGGTGGCTTTTTCCCCATTCCGGTTCATTTCAATCACTTCTTTCACCCGCTCAACATCAAGCATCACCACATTTCCTGATCCTTCTCCCTGTCCGGAGGAAAACCACATCAACCGTTTAAAAATATCGGTCTTAAAGTGATAATACTTTTCTGTCTCTGTCTCCAGCGGAATGTCGGTACGAGGAAAGTCCTTCTGCGCATCGATATAAGCGTCCAGCTCATAATTGAGACAACATTTTAGTTTCCCACATTGTCCGGCCAGCTTTTGCGGATTGAGCGAAATCTCCTGATAACGGGCCGCATTGGTCGTGACTGACACAAAGTTGGTGATCCAGGTGGAGCAGCACAACTCCCGTCCACACGGACCAATCCCGCCTATCCTGCCGGCTTCCTGGCGGGCGCCAATCTGACGCATCTCAATCCGAACTTTAAAACGATCGGCCAGCACTTTGATCAATTCCCGGAAATCCACCCGCTCATCGGCAATGTAATAAAATATCGCTTTGGTGCGGTCACCCTGATACTCCACATCACCAATTTTCATATTGAGCCGGAGCCGTTCGGCAATTCGCCGTGATTCGAGCATGGTTTCATGCTCCAAAGCTTTCGCTTCATTCCACTTATCAATATCGACCTGTTTGGCTTTCCGGTAAACGCGTTTGAATTCGTAATTGGAAGGATTCAGATTATTCTTTTTCATCTGAAGAATCACGAGTTCACCTGTCAGCGTAACCTCACCGATGTCATGCCCGGGCGACGCCTCGACCGCCACGATATCTCCCCGGTTCAGTTTCAACTGGTTGCTATTGCGGTAGAACCCTTTCCGGGTATTTTTAAACTGAATCTCCACGATGTCGGTCTCTTCCCCAGTTTTAGGCAGATCCGCAAGCCAGTCGAAAACATCAAGTTTTCCGCAGCGACTGCTGCAATTTGAACAACTGTTATTGTTGGGTATTACTTCTGTGTCATCCATTTTGACTTCATTTTTTGAAGAGATCTCTGAAACAATTCTTCCGTTAAATTGATTTTTTCTCATCAGAAAAATCAGGCCTGATAAGAATCCATCAACCGGACAAACTGGAAATCTCCTGATATATATAGTTTCATAGCCGCCCCCTGAAAATCTTTCTCTCCGGGGTTCTCCAATGATCTTGCTTCAGTAATTCGTGTCTGCATCATCACATTCATCGGGAACCCTGGTTTCCATAAAGGTCCGGCTGTTCATTCATGTTCTTCCATTACATCTCCGCCCGTTGGCGAAACAATTTAGTGTCGGTCCAATATACAATAGATCGTTAGATTATTAGATATTATATATTAGAAAATTCGTATAATGCTGATATATCGTGATTTTACATGAAAAACACCAAAGCTTTAAACAACTAAATTACATGGTTTTGCAAGAGGTTAACGAACTACCAATTTATAGACCATAACCATTTAAATGAACCCATTCTCTAAAATTCACTGCCAAGTTAACAACCTTTTGTCTATTCAATCTCTTTCCCCAATATCAACAGGAAGCCTGAATTTCAGGAAGCCTCCTGCGAATGAATAAAAATACTGCTTATATTGACCGCCATATCGAACAAAACCAACTTCATATTTCCGTTATGCTCGATATGGGAAAGCGCCAGACTATATTCCTCCACCATTTGCTCAACATTCCCTTCATGAACAAAACGGCTGAAATCCGAAATAAACTTATGCTCATGAGGTGCATCAAAGACCAATTCTTTAATACTGAAGTTGGCCATATAACTCTCTCTCAATGTCCTGATGCTGTACTCCAGATAACTTTTAATCTGCTCCCTGGGCATAGAAGCCAGTTCATCAACCCATTCTATGATTTTTTCAAAATTCCTTCTATAGGAAAAGCGCATGAAACTGGAAAATTTATCATAGAAGAGTTGTTTTTCTTCACTGTTATCGAGGAATTCCCTCGCCTTAATGAAATCGCCCTGCGAAGCCCTGGTGGCGGCCCGGGCTTCTTCGTCGGAAACACCAAAATGCTTCTTTAGCCCACCAGCCATGGACTCATCATCAATGCCTGGTACTTTCAGTTGCTGGGTTCGTGAAAGAATGGTAGGCAAAATCGCGGCAGGAGATTCAGAAACCAACAAGAAAAGGGTCATTGGCGGAGGTTCCTCAAGTATTTTTAACAGCCTGTTGGCGGCAGAATTGTGCATTTTTTCCGGCCGCCAGACGACCATGATTTTGTATTTTCCTTCGTAATTTTTAAAGGATAATTTTTTAATGATCTCGGGGCTCTCGTCAGTATAAATCATTCCCTGCGCCTTCTCGGTATCGAGAAAACCGAACCATTCCTGCTCGGTAAAATAGGATTTTTGCGAAAGAAACTGCCGCCACTCATCCATGTAAACCTCACTAATCGCTTTCCGGTTTTTCCTTTTTACCACCGGGAAAACAAAATGTAAATCGGGATGAACGAGGCGGGACATTTTTTTACACTCGGAACAGACACCACAAGCATCGGCGGCTCCAGGGTTCTGACAATTTACATACTGAGCGAAAGCAAGAGCCAGAGGCAATGGCCCCGACCCGGGAATGCCGGAAAAGAGCTGTGCATGACTGATGCGCTCTTCCTGAACCATCCTGATGAGATGATCTTTCAGGTGTTTGTGTCCGATGACTTCACTAAATAACATAACTTCCTCGCCAAATGCAGAATAAAAATGTAAGCGTTCAAAGATAACAAAAACATCCGGACACCCTTTTTCTAAATTAAGTTCATATTTTTGTCAAAAAGATTGCAATCTCTTTGCTGTTATGACTGTATTGTTCTGTCCTTTAGACTGGGGCTTGGGCCATATTGCCCGGGATTTGCCCCTGATTCGCTGGTTTCATGAGCAGGGACACAGAGTTGTTGTTGCTGCATCACCCAAAATAGAAAGCTGGTTGCAAAAAGAATTCCCGGGCATAGAAACCACCCGATTTGATGGGCCTGAAATCCGTTATAGTCGACACAAACACCTCCTGATCAAACTGACCCTCCAACTTCCCAAACTGATGCAGTGGCCCGGAAAAGAAAAGAAACGAACCGAAGAACTGGTCAACAAATTCAATCCCGGCCTTATTGTTTCGGACAATCGATATGGCGCCCGGCACCCTGATGTTTTCTCGGTGATCATCACCCACCAGCTCATGATTAAAATGCCAGGCCTGCTGAAGTGGACAGAGTGGCCGGTTCATAACCTGATCAGGTTTTTGCTGAACAAATTCGATGAAGTATGGGTCCCCGACTTCCCCAAAAAACACTCCCTTGCGGGGGATCTGGTGCATAAATATCCACTGCCCGCTCATGCCAAATTGCTCGGTCCACTTTCGCGGTTTCATAACCCAAAAGAACCCTCCACCATTGAGAAAGACACTCCTCTCAGCGGCATATTGGCAATTATTTCCGGCCCCGAACCCCAACGCTCCCTTCTTGAGCGGGAGCTTCGCAAAAATGCCCCGCGATTAAACGAAAAAACAACCCTCATTACCGGAACCCCCGCAAAAAAAAATGGCCGGGAGACAAAAAGCAACAACCTGGATGTATATTCACACCTTTCCACCGATGCTTTACAGGAATTCATAAAATCGAACCGGATCATCATCACCCGGGCCGGTTATTCAACAATTATGGATATGTATTACCTGGGCAGACAAATTTGGCTGGTCCCCACGCCGGGGCAAACCGAACAACTGTATCTGGCAGATTATCATCAAGAAAAAGGACATAACATCTTGCACCAGAACCATTTATTCGAAGAGATAAAGCAGATCCGGGAAAAACCTTTTCACCGGGAATATATATCCCCCAACCCGGCTTTTCGGGCTGTGTTGTCTAACCTGCTGCATTCAGGCAAATTCTCATCAAAACAAAAACAACATTCATCACAAAAAAGAAGCCGTCAATAATAAAAAACAGCAATTTTCCTTAAACGGGAAACTTTTTCGAATGATTGTCGTAATCATTCAAAACAAAACGAAAGGTTCATTTCTCATGAGTTTTTTGCCAGTAGCATTAATGTTAGGTGTTTTAGCTCCCGCAGTGTACTTGTCTGTTCGAAAAGTATACCCGGCGCTGGTAAGGAAAAAAGCCACCAAACAATTGGAAAGTCGGTTATTCCCCAACGGAAACCGGCAAAAATCAGAAATCATAAAATATTGCAGAGAATTAACAGGAGCCCGTTTTAGAGATGAAGAGATCCTTGATTATTTCATGAAGATGAAAGGGCTTCAAATTGTGGATATCAGGAAGACCAATTTTTGGCTAAAAAAATATCTCTTTACACCTGCTCCCATTAAACTAAATTATTTCGAACAGGTCAAATTTTACGAAATGTTCCTGAATTTTCCGGAAAACAAAAATGAAAGTTCAGTAGTGCAACAAAACAGGGAAAGCATGAAAAAAACACAACAAAAGAATGCTTTCCGCCGGTTTACAAAGCAAGAAAAACCAGTATAGAAACAGTTCAGAAAGAAAATAAAAAACGAACACCCGGTCCGTAAACTCACTTAATCTTCATGGCCCTTGATAGTGAAATACAATGACCGGGTGTTCTCTTTTATAACAGATCCAGAGATGTTTGATAGCCTGCGGCCCGGCAAGTTAGACAATTCTTACAACCCAAAACAGGTCGTTTTCTAACAGGCAACACCCACAACATCAAAACATCTACCTTTAAACCTATCAAAGAATTCTGGCAGAATTTTGCTTTTTATAATTTCAGGAAAAAAACAGCCCTTAATCAGTGACCTCGGCTGACATAGGATGCTTCAGCCCTTCGGCATCTGTAAAAACAGCCTTCACCGAACCTACAAGAATTTTGGCTTCAACAACAATGGGAATCCGGCTTTTGTCATCTGTAACCCAGACAGTCATATCCTCCCCTTCTTCAAAAATGGTCCCTTCTACCAGGAGGGGTGAAAATTTAAGACACCTGAATTTTCTGCCACTTCGGTCTTTTAT
>JBNJDH010000013.1:0-20813 GCA_051744695.1 Bacteroidota bacterium
TCAACATATCCATGGCATATTGCTCAAGATGCTCTTCGGGAATGTTATTGAGGCCGTACTGCATGAATTGAATGCGGGCAGATTTTTTGGCAAAATCGACCACATCCTGCTGTTCAACCTTAATATCATTGTCCTTGGCCAACTGATTTCTGATGAGCTGCCATTTCAAATCATCCAGGAAGCGGGGCATTTCGCTTTCAATCTGCTCATCCGTCAGTTGATTCTCGTCCTTATTTTCGTTGTTGCTTTTGATCCAGCGTTTCAGAAAAGCTTCCGGAAGTTCAACATCGACCTTCTTCATGAGCTTTTCTTTGGCATCAATGGAAAACCGGTAATCGGATTCCATCCTGAGGGTGTTCTGAAGATCTTCTTTGACTTTTTCGTTGAATTCCTCTTCGTTGGTTACTTTGCCGGGGCCGAAGATCTGATCGAAAAGCTCCTGGTTGAGCTCAGGATCCACATATTCAGTGATCTCCTTGATCTTGAAGCGGAACGTGCCTTCAATTTCAGCAGCCTGTTCTTTTGTGATCTTCAAAAGGTGAGATATCTCGGTCTCATTGGGAAAAGCCTTTTTGGGCTCAAAATCAATTTCCTCCCCCACTTTGGCACCAATGATCTTTTTCTTCTCTTCCTCATCCTTGATGATGGCTGATGACATGACAGCATCTTCCGCCTTAATGCCGTCCTCCATTTCATTACCATTCTCATCAAGCTGCACGAAATCTCCTTTCAAAAGGCTGTTTTCAGCAGCTTCTTCACGTTGTTCGGTGGTGCCGAAACGACTGGTAAGGGTCTTTTTCTGGCCCTCCAGCATATCATCAGTGATCTCGATCTCGTAATAGGGAAGTTTTTCCCGCTTGGTGAGTTTCACATCAATTTCAGGCGAAAGACCGATGTCGAAAGAAAAGGTGAACTGTTCATCCTGTTCAAAATCAATGCTCGACTGTTTTTCGGAAGGCAATGGTTCGCCCAGGATATTAAGGTCGTTCTCGCTGATATATTTGGACAAATTTTCGGAGACCAGTTTATTGATCTCATCGACCAGAATAGCCTTGCCATACATCTTTTTCACCAGGCTGGCAGGCACTTTTCCGGGACGAAATCCGGGCATGTTCACTTTTTTGCGGTAGTCCTTCAGGACATTCTCCACCCTTGGTTCATAGTCTTCCTTGTCAATAGTGACATGCACTACTGCATTCAAATCGTCAATTTGTTCTTTCTCAATGTTCATGCGAAAAATTTTTAAAATTTAAGGCCGCAATGTCTGATAACGCCTTGAGCATAATTTGCCAGTCGGGCCATGACAAAAACGAGTGCAAAGATAATGAAGCATTTACAACCTGCCAAATGGTCGGGTTCGGGCGATTGTTTTTTTGATTCAGATTTCTCCACACAGGCCCCTATAACCACAGAATTCCCTCTAAAAGTTCTGGCAACAATCCATAGGCCCGGACTGTTATCACACATCCATAAACTCCTGGTATAAACAATAAAAAACCGCCTTACAATCCGCAAATTGTAAAAGGCGGTTCCGAAAATTGGTGCGGACGGAGGGACTCGAACCCACACGCCTTTCGGCACTAGATCCTAAGTCTAGCGCGGCTACCAATTACGCCACGTCCGCTTCGTTTTTGCGACTGCAAATTTCAATAATTTTTCTCCGTTTTCCAAATCAAAAAAGAAATTTATCACACGAAAAATTCGTTTCATTCCTGTGACTCATTTTCCGATTGCCTTGAATCGGAATACTCAAAAACGCGACGTCGCAATTCAAAATCATCTCCCAGGTAGACCCTGCGCACATCAGGGTCATCGGCAAGTTCTTCAGCCGTTCCGGCTTTCAGGATATTCCCTTCAAAAAGCAAATAGGCCCGGTCGGTAATGGAGAGCGTTTCATGCACATTGTGGTCGGTAATAAGAATACCGATATTCTGGTACCGAAGTTTGGCAACAATTTCCTGAATATCCCGCACTGCAATGGGATCAACCCCGGCAAACGGCTCGTCAAGCAAAATAAATTTGGGATCAATGGCCAGGGCACGTGCAATCTCAGTGCGTCTCCTTTCTCCGCCGGAAAGCTGAACGCCCATACTTTTCCGGACATGCTCAAGTCCAAATTCCCTGATCAGCTCTTCCAGACGTTCTTTTTGATATTCTTTTGAGAAGCTGGTCATCTCCAGAACGGCCTTAATGTTGTCTTCCACACTGAGTTTCCTGAACACACTGGCTTCCTGCGCAAGATACCCGATTCCTTTCTGTGCCCTTATATAGACTGGTTCTTTGGTTATTCTTTCCTGGTCCAGATAGATTTCTCCTTCGTTGGGTGTAATGAGTCCCACGATCATGTAGAAAGTAGTGGTTTTGCCGGCGCCATTAGGTCCAAGCAACCCAACAATCTCACCCTGGCTCACTTCCACAGAAACCCCTTTCACAACTGTCCGTTTCCGGTAGCGCTTCACCAGGTTTTTAGTATATAATCGTCTGCGTTCTTTCATGGATGGAAAATTCATAATTATTCAAGGTCCGGCTGACTGCCACCTATTTCAGAGTATCAAGCTCACGGGCTTTTCGTCGTTCTACTCCACGAGCAATAATGATGCCGGCTTCATACAACAAAATCAGTGGAAGACAAACCAGAATCTGACTAATTACATCCGGCGGGGTTATGATCGCGGCAAGTCCCAGGGTAACTACAAATGAATGCCGCCGGTATTTTTTCAGAGAATCAGCAGTTACCAGTCCGACTTTACTCATGAAGTAAATAAACATGGGAAGTTCAAAGAGAATACCACTTGCCAGGATAATAGAAGCCACGGTTCCGATGTAAGAACCAAGATTGACAATGTTATCAACTTTGTCACTCACCTGATAATTGCCCAAAAAGTGAACTGATAATGGACTTATAATGTAATAAGCAAAAAGAATTCCGATGCTGAACAGGATGGAAGCAAAAAATATGGCTCCCTGGCTATGCTGAATCTCCTCTTTGTAAAGGGCAGGCCTGATAAATCGCCAAAATTCCCAGAAAATTAAAGGAAATGCCACCACCACTCCGCCCAGGAAAGATATCCACAAATGCGTAGTGAACTGCCCTGTCATCTTAATGTTCTGCAACAAAAGTTGTTCCTGATTGATGCACAATGCAGGCATGCCCATCCGATCGGCAAGGTTGCACAAAAACTGATTGGTGAAAAACTCAGGATTGCTTGGTCCAAGGAGAATCTCATCAAAGACAATATCTTTGAAGACAAACGCCAGAATAGCAAAAACCAGAATGTAAAGAAAAGAACGCACCAAATGCCACCTAAACTCTTCAAGGTGCTCCAAAAAGGACATCTCTGCCTGGCTTTTTTTGTCCATAACTTAATCTCTGATATCTTAATTTAATGACAGAATCCTTTTCGGCTATACAAACTGGTCTGCATTTTTCCTTCCGAGCTGATTATCAAATAATAACCAACTCCCCGTAATAGACACCTTTGCTTTTAACCGCCAAGAACCCTTTTGATTCATAAACTTCCTGCGAAGATAAAAACACTTTACAAATTATTTGTTTTTGACTGACCTATTTTATATCTTCAATATGTTATAATCAGGTATTTTCCGAAATTAAACATGAATAAAAAGTGTCCCGTTTAACCTGCCCGAGCCGGTTAAGAGTAATTTATACTCACAAAATGATCAATTCATGCATCAATTTCCCAATAATCTATTAAATTTGTTTGTTTTTGCAGGTCAAGGGAAAGGGTGATAACAATCTGGTTTTGTGTAGGATACAGAGAAAATAGTAGTTTGTTTTGTTATGACTGAGCAAGTTGACCTTACAGCTTATTTGAAAAATCATTTTGGGTTCGATACGTTCAAAGGCAATCAGGAGCCCATTATCAGAAGCATATTAGACGGCAACGATACATTTGTACTCATGCCGACAGGGGGAGGTAAATCTCTTTGTTATCAATTGCCTGCTCTCATTCTGAATGGAACAGGCATTGTGATATCCCCTCTTATAGCCCTGATGAAGAACCAGGTAGATGCCATCAGAAATGTCCGCGGAGACGACAGCATCGCCCATTATCTCAACTCATCCCTTTCGAAATCGGCAATTCAGAAGGTCAAAGATGATGTGACTTCTGGAAAAACCCGTTTGCTTTACGTTGCACCGGAATCTCTCACCAAAGAAGACAACATCAATTTTCTCAAACAGGTAAGAATCTCTTTCTATGCCGTAGATGAGGCCCATTGTATTTCCGAATGGGGGCACGACTTCAGACCCGAATACCGGCGCATACGTCCCATTATCGCCGAAATCGGCGAGGCGCCGGTCATTGCCCTTACCGCGACAGCCACACCCAAGGTTCAAAACGACATCCAAAAAAACCTGGGCATGCTCGATGCACACGTATTTAAGTCCTCGTTCAACCGGCCCAACCTCTTTTATGAAGTCCGCCCCAAAATTAACGCCACGCGCGACATCATTAAACTTCTGAAAGACAACACAGGAAAATCGGTTATAATTTATTGTCTCAGCCGTAAGAAAGTGGAAGAATTGGCCGAGACGCTTGTTGTAAACGGAATCAAAGCCCAGCCTTATCATGCCGGGATGGACGCAGCCACCCGGACAGGGACCCAGGACAAATTCCTCATGGAAGAGATTGATGTCATCGTGGCCACCATTGCTTTCGGCATGGGCATTGACAAGCCTGATGTGAGGATGGTTATTCACTATGATATTCCAAAAAGCCTTGAAGGTTACTATCAGGAAACCGGAAGAGCCGGGCGCGATGGGGGCGAAGGAAGATGTGTGGCATTCTACAGCTACAAAGACATCCAGAAACTGGAGAAGTTCATGCAGGGGAAACCCCTCGCCGAGCAGGAGATCGGCAAACAACTTCTCCTGGAAACAGTGGCCTACGCTGAATCTTCAGTATGCCGGAGAAAAATGTTGTTGCATTACTTTGGCGAATCTTATACCGAAGAAAATTGCGGAACATGCGACAACTGCCTCCACCCCAAAGAAGAGTTCGAAGGAAAAGAAAACATCGTCAAACTGCTCCAGGTGGTTGGTGAACTCAAAGAACGATTCAAAACCGAGCACGTGGTGCATGTGATTACCGGCAAGATCACAAGCGTGGTCAAATCATACAACCACCATGAATTGGATATTTTCGGATGCGGCAGTGAAGAAGATGAAAAATTCTGGCACGCTGTTACACGAAAATCCCTGGTAGCAGGCCTTTTGAGCAAAGACATTGAGAATTACGGACTGCTGAAAATTACCGACAAAGGGCATGAATATATAAACAACCCCTACAGCATCATGCTTGCCCGGGACCACGATTATGATGCCATTGAAGAAGATTCCGGATCGGGTGGCAGAACGGCTGCTGTTGACAACGGGCTCTTTTCCATGCTCAAAGACCTGCGGAAGAAAATATCCAAAAAGAAAAACCTCCCGCCTTTTGTCATATTCCAGGACCCCTCCCTGGAAGCCATGGCCACTTACTATCCGGTCAACCTGGAAGAACTTCAGAATATGCCGGGTGTGGGTGCAGGAAAAGCCCGCCGTTTTGGAAAAGAATTCGTGGAACTCATTCACAAACATGTCGAGGAAAACAACATTGAGCGCCCCATGGACATGGTGGTCAAAACAGTAGCCAACAAAAGCAAACTGAAAGTTTCCATCATTCAGAACATCGACCGCCAGGTGCCTCTCGAAGACATTGCCTCGTCGAAAGGCTTCGATATTCTTGATTTGCTGAAAGAAATTGAATCGATTGTCTATTCTGGAACACGGGTCAACATCGATTATCACATCAACCAGGTTATGGACGAAGACCACCGCGATGACATTTTCTATTACTTCAAAGAGGACGCAGAAACCGACGACATTGGTGAAGCCCTGGAAGAACTGGGCGAGGATGAATATTCGGAAGCAGATGTGCGAATGGTCCGGATCAAATTCATCTCGGAAGTAGGCAACTAACCTGCTTTATTCATAAATCATCTATTCCAAAGCCCAACTAACTGCGAAATACAATCATACTCGAAAAAAATGATTTGAAAATAGTTCACTATTTCCTTCATCATTTTTATCTGCGATTAATTGTATTTCTTGTTATTTGAGCTTTTCATCACGACAATTTATGTATAAAGCAGGTTAAAACTTCAGCCTTAACTGAACCGTGAAGACCGTTTTTTTATCCGAATTGATCTCATTGTAGCCGGAACTCACGGTTGCACGATCGTCATAATGCAGGCGGGCAGCCCGTAACCAAAAATGAAGGGCCTTCTTTAATTTGTAATTGCACAACAACAAATACCTGCTGCCCCGACCTGAAAAAGCAGGAACCGAAAACATATACAAAACATGGGGTTCATAAGCATACAAACGAGCCTCATAGTCGGTGGTATTGAAGAGCGCGTAACGTGTGGTAAGGGTCAGCTTTTCATCTGAGGAGGTCCACCTGAGATCCTGAGCCAACATGTATCCTTTTTCTCTTCCTTCATCCGTTTCCACAAAGTGCCATTGCCCAAGTGTGGTGAACTGCCATTGAGATAAGCTATATCGGTATTGGGCTTTCACCTGGTCATAAACATTTTGCCGAACGGGCGATTCATAGTCCCCACCCCCGTCATTCACAGGTTTTTCACGATGCCGGTATCGCATCCGTAAGCGCGTATCTTCTTTAAACTCCTTTTCAATCTGTGCGAGCCAGTCGAATCCACGAGACGGAGCATCCGTCCGGTATCTCAACCATTGAAAACGATACCTGTCGATGTAGGACGAGAGCTCAAATCCATCCCCCACCTCCCATTCTATTCCGGCGTAAACTCCACGTTCCCCGGAAAACCGGCTGCTTTCGGAAAGTGGACCGGCTAGCGGGGCCTGGTACTTTAGAGGGATGTAGCGGTGTCCCAGGGCAAGTGAAAAACCGGGAGCCCCACCCCATATTAAACCATTCCATAAAGCCGGGGACGAATAATCATTGTTGAAGGCAACTTCTCCAAATGCCAATAACCCTTTTATGCTCAACAAAAAAGAGATCCAGGAATTGCTCATTTCTTTTCCCCTGAAGTCAAACCGGTTGTAAACTTTCGGCTCAGGACAGAGGGCCGGGTCAATGCTGTATTGCAAATGACCTGTCTCCACATTCAAAAAGCGACCATTAAATCGCCCCCTGATTCCGCTTGCATGTTCTTTAGCATTATGACGCTGTTCACGCTCCGTTAATGTGCGATGAAGTCCGTCATCCCGGATAGAACTGAGGCAAGTATCCCCTTGCATGCGACCATCCAGGAGTTTTTCGGAAATAAAAGGAGAAATTTCAAAATCACCAACCCCAAAGGTTGTATAGCCACCGAGCATTCCCGAACTTTCAGACGCCGAGAGAGAGGGCCGGAATGCAGCTCGCCGGTTGCGTATGCTGGTGGTCAACGAACTTTTCCGCAAAGGCATCCCCGACTGAAGCACCAACCCCTGACCGGCGCTCATCCTGTACTGCCCGGCTGCAGCCTCACGCAACCAATGGCCCTGGTTTTCATAGTGCAAATACCCTGTCATCATATCAAGACCGGTGGTTCCGTGGCTAAACATGGGTTCGCCGGGATCATTCTCGGCAATAAAACCTGCATTCAGGCCTTTGTTGGTATTTAATGAGGTCCGACTGTACAGTTTAAAAGGGCTGCCGGCAAATGGGGTTTCATTGTTATCCCCGGGTTGGAAACCCCGCGCTTTTTCCATCTGATACTCACTTCTTATAAACGAGTCGCCCCAAACCCGCCAGGGGACATCTTCATCGTCAGCCTCGCCAAAATAAACAACAGGTTCCAGAAGTCGAATAACGGATGCCGGAAGACCTTCCACAGTCTGAAGTTCGTAAACAGACCGAAAAGGGCCACTGACATACCGACGATACAAAATATTTTCAATTTGCATATCAGACAAAAAAAATATGCTTTCCAGACGCTCTCTCTTTGCAGTATTAATATTCAAAGGGTCCATGGCAAGAGAAGTCAGGTCTTCTACAAGAGGACTCAGGTCTCCTGTCTCCATCTCCGCGGCATAAATGTCGGCCACTTCTTCCGCCCACTGACGGATACCTACCTCACTTTGAGCCACCAACGGAGCCGGGATAAACATTCCGAAAAATAACAGCACCCCCAACAAACTGAGAGCAGAAGGAATTTTTAATTTTTTTCTGTAAGGATTGAAACTCGGGAAAAGGTTCATGGCAAAATATAGGGATATGAATTAAACTTCAGGAAATAACTACGCAGACAAAAAATACGCCCCAACCTAAATCCAAAGGCATATGCGGCTAATGACCATCGCCGAAATGATAAGTAATGCCGGCTGAAGGGCTCATGCCTAACCGGTCGTGATGACCGGCTGCCACACTAATTCTGAACGGACCGGGGACCAACGTGGCACCCACTGAAAAAACAACGGGTTTGGCAGAAACTGAACCCCTGATTGTGGCATAGCGGGAAATAACTGCAGAAAGTCCCAGCCCATAAGTCTGTTCGGACAATGCTGCATAATGGGCGACATCGGTTGTCAGCAGAAATGAAGGAGAAAGTCGCACATCACATGCCACAGCCAGACATGAAGGAAGCGGTTGTTTGTCAAATTCACTTTCAATGGAACTTTTGGCAGGATTTCGGGCCATCACGGCCATCCAGAGTCCATCTGAAATGCCATAACGCAAGCCGGCATCCCAAACAAGTACACCCTGGTCATCCGTCCCTGAAATGGAACGAAGCACATATTTAACCCGGCACCCCATCTGGAGCAAGGGCGAAAGCCGCCGGGCAAAAGTCAGAGAAAAACGACTTACATTAAACAACTGATTTCCATACTGGACGTATCCACCCCCCGTATTTATCCATTTGGCAGGAAACACAAAAAATGCCGACCGGGCACTAAGGGCTTCGGTCATAAATGCACGGTGATAACCGCTTCCGACTGTAGAGGCTTTTAATGAGGAAATACCCGAAGGATTGGAAAACACCGACCAACAAGTGGTATCGCTTGCGCCCGACAGACCGAGAGCTGAAGTAGAAAGCGAGGGAAAATCATAATTCTGGGCTTTGCCAAAAAAAATCAACAAAAAACAAAGCCCGCAGAGGGAGAGCTTAATTTTCATATTTGGGTTAGCATTAAAGGTTTGATCGTAATGAACTGCAATTTAGCACTCTCCGATCAATTTCCAAAATTTTACGCCTCCCAAATTAATCTCTCTCAGAAACTAAACAAAGAAAACACCCGACATAACAATGACAAACCCGGCCACATAACCGGTATAAATCTGGGCAGGAGTGTGGGCATTCAAATAAAGACGGGCCATGGCAACCAGTCCGGAGATCACCAGCATAACAGAAACAAGCGGGAACAGGTCCACACCATAACGTAACATGATGCCGAAAAGTGCTCCTGTAACCCCGCCCACTGCAAGGGTGTGGATGCTGATTTTCCAAAACCAGGAAACCCCCACAGCCAACAGGACGGCAACTACCGAAGCCAGCACAAATCGCTCGATAAGAGGTGAAATATTTAAACGACTCAGCAGCATATAGCCAAGAAGATAGAATAACCCTGCTGAAAGAACAGGGTAAACGCGTTCACGGGCGGTCTCCATTCGAAAACTTTTGATCAGGCGGATCTGCAAAAAGAGTGGCAACAATGAAACCGGAAGCAGGCATGAAGAAACGAAAACAATGATATAAACCAGTCGTTTGGCTTCAAAAGGCAATGTATAAAGCCCCGTTCCGGCATTCAACACAAAAAAAATCCCCAGCGTCGGCATGAGCATAGGGTGAAATAAAAAAGTAAGGATTTTGCTGAATAATTTCATAGCAACAGGGATTTAAAGAATTCCGGAATCAAAAAAACTCTTCCTAACACATTACCACTCTTTTCGGAGCCTTGCCACCGGGATGTTGAGCTGCTCCCGATATTTGGCCACAGTTCGGCGGGCAATGTTGTATGATTTTTCCTGTAATATTTTGGCAAGTTTATCGTCGGTAAGGGGTTTTCGCTTATCTTCATTATCAATGCAATCCTGAAGAATGCGCTTGATTTCCCGGGTAGAGACTTCCTCACCCGATTCGGTCTGCAAACCTTCTGAGAAAAAGTACTTAAGAGGATATATCCCGAAATGGGTCTGAATGTATTTGCTGTTGGAAACACGCGAGACTGTGGAGATATCCAGACCTGTCCGGTCGGCAATATCTTTCAGGATCATAGGTTTGAGCTTGGTTTCATCGCCTTCAAGAAAAAACTCATACTGATAATCCAGAATGGCCTGCATAACAGTCATAAGCGTATTCTGACGCTGTTTAATGGCATCGATGAACCATTTGGCCGAGTCGAGTTTTTGTTTAACGAACATCAGGGCCTCTTTCTGTTCCTTGCTTTGGTTCTTTTTATTGGCCTGATAATCCTCAAACATATCGGAATAGGTATTGCTGATGCGCAACTCGGGAATATTCCGGTTGTTCAGGAACAGTTTGGGTTCCCCATCTTCAACCTCCAGGATAAAATCGGGGATGATGTGCTGCACCGTTTTGGTCACAGGATTGCTGTATGAGCTACCCGGTTTGGGATTCAGTTTCAGAATCTCGTCCAGAATATCTTTCAGCTCCTCCTCTTCGAGGTGCATTCTCTTTTTGATCTTATCGTAGTGCTTACGGGTAAATTCTTCGAAATGATTTTTGACCAACTGATAAGCCTGCTGAATTACCGGATCCTCCTGATCTTTGCGCTCAAGCTGAAGCATCAGGCATTCCCGCAAATCCCGGGCGGCTACGCCAGGCGGGTCAAAATCCTGCACCATCCGGAGCACTTCCAGCGCTTCCTTTTCATCGACCTCCACGTTCTGAGAGAAAGCAATGTCGTCGATGATCTCATCAACGTCCCGCCGCAAATACCCATCTTCATCAATATTTCCAATGATGTATTCGGCGATCAGGGATTGTCTTTCATCCATAATGCGCAGGCCCATCTGACTGACCAGATGCTCATGGAAGGTGGTCCCGGAAGAAAAGGGGACATCTTCCTGTTTGTCCTCTTTTGAAAAGTTGCGGGAACTGAGTTTGTAGGCCGGGATGTCTTCATCCTGAATATAGGCATCAATGGACATTTCGTCCTGCTCGCTGTCGGTTTCGGTGCTGTTGTCCTCTTCCTCTTCCGATTCAGGTTGCTCACGCTCCATCTCCAGCACAGGATTTTCCTCCACCTCCTGCTTGATTCTCTGTTCAAGCTGAGTTGACGGAATCTCCAGAAGTTTAATCACCTGTATCTGAAGCGGCGATAACTTTTGTAATAATTTTTGTTGTAAACCTTGTTTTAACATTCCCTGATCTTGTTTTGGAAACGGACACTCAAAAATACAACAATAAACATAGATGGAGCGCTCGGATCCTCAACAAAAATACAGTAATTTCCCGAATTGTTGAAACATTGAGAAGTAATTTACTATATCCGGGGCTTCTCCGGAATGCGAAAAATAATTCAGAAGAACCCCCGGTTTTAAAAAAAATCCCGCTTTACATCTGTCCTTGTGCCGGCATACCGGAAAGCAAAAACCTTTCATCTTTCTCCTGAGATTCTGCTTCCTGTGGCTGACGTCCCAGCAATTTCAGCATTTTCCAGTGGCTTCGCACTGCCTGGAAGAAAGTTTCCTGATAATGATAGGGAAGATTGTATTCCCGGGCCGTTTCCTGAACCAGTTGCGACACCTTTTTATAATGAACATGACTGATATTGGGAAACAGATGATGCTCAACCTGATAATTCAGTCCCCCGATCATCCAGGAGAAGATCTTGCTCCTGGGTGAAAAATCAGAGGTGGTCAGAAGCTGATGAATGGCCCAGTTGTTCTCCAGTTTGCCGTCACCGGCCGGAACGGGATAAACCGAACTTGGCACCACATGGGCCGTTTGAAAAATGGTGGTTAAAATCAGGCCTCCGACATAGTGCATAATAAAGAAGCCGCCAACAATCCAGTACCACGCAACGGGCACCAGGACAATCGGGAGCACAAGAAGGACTAAATAATAAAATGTTTTGGCCACAATCAAATCGGTAAGGTAACCGGTATGGTTTTTATTAAATGGCGTTACTCCTTCTTTTTTGTAATTCTTTACGCGTACAAAATCCGACGTAGTCACCCACGACAGGGTCATCAACCCGTACAAAAGCCAGGCATAAATATGCTGGAAGCGGTGTACCTTAAATAGTTTGCGGTGCGGTGAAAACCTCAAAAACCCGACGGGAGCAATATCCTCGTCGTGTCCTTCGATGTTTGTAAACCCGTGGTGCATCGTGTTATGCTGATGCCTCCAGTTTGGCGGAAATCCACCCAGAAGGTACAGCGACTTGCCAAGCCATTTATTAACGGTTTTATTTGGAGAAAACACATTGTGATTGGCATCATGCATCAGAACCATGCCCAGGCCCGCCATTCCGGCACCCATAGCCACCCAGCTCAGCATAACGCCCACAATTGACGTGACCACGCCGGACAACATCAATACAAAAGGTAAAATATAAAGCACCCCCATAAAAACCGATTGAACAACAATGGTTTTGTTGCCATATTTCGAAAGATTATTTTGCTTAAAATAATCGTTCACCTTCCTTCTCAAATCATCGATAAAGTCAGGATTTTTATCATTGGGAAAAATAATTTTTTGATCTCTCATAACATTTGATTTTTAAATGAAACAAAAAGGCTCTATCCGGAAAACCGTTCTCCAGAAAAAGGGACCGGTTCCGGAGAACTTCCGTTCAATACAAAGATAGCCCCCTCGGAGGGCAGCATCAAATGAATGGGACCAGCAGCAGAGAATGCGTGGCTGAGAGAATGTTTGAGGGACAAATAACAAAAAAGATGGGTGAATAACACTCACCCCTTGATCACACAACCTCTCTCACTTTCAGCAAATACTGCCGTGAGACAGGCAATTTCTGATCGATGCCCTTAATGGTTATCCAGTAATTGTTATAGCTTTTGCGCAGTTGATCAATGTAGTGAATGTTTACAAGGCAGGTTCGGTGACAGCGAATAAAGTTGGAATAGGGTTCCAGCAATTGCTGGATGTTTTTCAGGGTATTTCTCAACAGTTTTTTCTCAAAATGCTCATTTTCTTTATAGACAATCTCAACGTAATTGTCGGCCGACACCACATATATAATGTCGGCCACCACGACTTTAATCGCTTCCCTTCCACCTTCCGACGTAATCTCTATGGACCGGTTCAAAAGGTCTTCCTCGTATTTTTCAATTTGCCTGCGCTCCTTCTCCCGATCCAGAATCAATGCGGCATTGTGTGCCTTCAGCTTTTTTATGGTGTCGTGCACGCTGATTATCACCGACGGAACCAGAGAAATAACAAGTATCTTGAAAAAAGTGAAAAATGACATATCCACCATGCCAACATACCGAAGATAAAATGTGAGCGCTAAACTACTCAGAAGCATCAAAATAAATCCCTTAACATAGGAAGACAGCATCGTTTCCCGGATGGCTGCACCTGAATAAGTAAAAATATGGGTAAAAACAACATATACGAGTACCATCAAGATGAAAAAGATCGCAGTAAGACCCACGAGAAAAACCAAACGGCTATTCAAGTCGGGCAAAAAGATGGAGAACGGTTCAAAAAAAAGCACAAACAAAAATATTCCGAGGCTGATGCCAAGGAAAAGCAGGAAACGCTCCTTTATACTTTCTATTAGCAGATGGAAATGATTGTTCATCAAATTAAAAACACAACAACCCACAAAAATGTTGTAAGATCTTTGGTATTAGAAAGTCAATAAATCAAAAAAACCGCCCCATTGAGAGACGGCTTCTTGAGCCTGGACTATTCATAAATTATCTATTACGAAAACTTATGAATAGACCAGGTTAGGATAATATTTTACCTGTTTTTTTAAAACTCTGCGCTCTTGGGCGCCCGTGGAAACGGGATTACATCGCGTATATTGGTCATGCCGGTCATGAAAAGCATCATACGCTCGAAACCAAGTCCGAAACCACTGTGCGGAACAGAGCCAAATCGCCGGGTATCAAGGAACCACCACATCTCCTCCTCGGGAATATCCATCTCTTTCATCCGGGATGTCAGTTTCTCATAATCTTCTTCCCGCTGAGAGCCACCAATGATTTCACCGATTTGCGGAAACAGTACGTCCATAGCCCGCACGGTGTTGTTATCCTCATTGAGCTTCATATAAAATGCCTTGATATCTTTAGGATAGTCAGTCAGAATCACCGGTTTCTTAAAGTGCTTTTCCACCAGGTAGCGCTCATGTTCTGACTGCAGATCAGTGCCAAACCCTTTAATCGGGTAATTAAACTGCCCCTTCTTATTGGGCTTGGAATTTTCCAGGATATTAATGGCCTCGGAGTAACTCAATCGCACAAAATCATCTTCCAGGACAAACTTTAGCTTTTCGATCAACTCCATTGACCGGTCAGCGGCTTTTTTGTTTTTATCTTCTTCCTGTTGACGGTTGCTCAAAAATTCAAGATCGTCCCGGCAATTGTCCAGGGCATAGTTTATAAGGTATTTCAAAAAATCCTCAGCCAGGTCCATATTGTCGCTGAGCTCATAAAAAGCCATCTCGGGCTCAATCATCCAGAACTCGGACAAATGGCGGGAAGTATTGGAATTTTCAGCCCGGAAAGTGGGTCCGAATGTGTAAATCTCGGACATAGCCAAAGCAGCCAATTCCCCTTCGAGCTGACCGGAAACCGTAAGATTGGTAGGTTTTCCGAAAAAGTCCTGTGAATAATCCACCTTCCCTTCATCATCCTTGGGAACATTGTTGAGATCAAGTGTCGTCACCTGAAACATCTCACCTGCCCCTTCAGCATCCGAAGCTGTTATAATAGGTGTATGAATGTTGTAAAAGCCACGTTCATGAAAAAACTGATGCACAGCAAAGATCATGGCATGGCGCACGCGGGTGACGGCACCAAATGTATTGGTGCGAAAACGAAGGTGGGCAATTTCACGCAGGAACTCAAGCGAGTGCTTTTTGGGTTGAAGCGGATATTTATCCGGATCGCTGTCACCAAGAATTTCGATGTTCTGAGCCAGCAACTCCACATTTTGACCAGAACCTTGCGACTCCTGCAGCTTTCCGTCCACAGAGATGGCAGCTCCAGTTGTAATCCTGCGCACCAACGCCTCGTCAAATTGCTCCATTTCGACAACAATTTGCAGGTTATGGATACAGGAGCCATCATTGAGGGCCACAAAATTCACATGTTTATTGCCGCGCCGGGTTCGCACCCACCCTTTTGCAGTAAACGTCTTTCCAATCTCTTCCGACCTCAACAGGTCGGCCACCTTTGTTCTCAGCATTGGCTTATTGTTTTAATTCGGGAAGGCCACAAAATTAATGATTTGTTTTTAGTCACACTTATTTTTTTGCAATTAATAGGTCTTTTTAGGACAGCCGGCTTTCCCCTGTCATGTATACATTATGCCCCAAACTTTTGGGGGTAGATACTCAGAATTACGTGAGACTAAATGTCATCCTGTGGAGGTCACGACAAAGGATCTTTTCCTATTGGCAACAGTTTTCTGACCTGATATTTTTGCCGGAGAAATAAAAAGTTACTACTTTTGCAAGCCGAAATGATTCGTTCAGGTAAAAAAGAGTTCTTCAGCGTAGGAAGATCACCTGACGAAGAGAACTTTAAAAACAAAATATCAATGTACGCAATTGTTTCCATCGGAGGTCAGCAATTCAAAGTTGAGAAAGACCGGAAGATCTATGTAAACCGCCTCAATGCAGAAGAAGGCGCTTCGGTTGATTTTGACCAGGTCCTGATGATCGACAACGAAGGCGATGTAAAGATCGGCGAGCCTCTGGTAGAAGGCGCTAAAGTAACAGCCAAGGTCATCTCACATATGAAGGGTGACAAAGTGATCGTCTTCAAAAAGAAGCGCAGGAAAGGATACCGCAAGAAAAACGGTCATCGCCAGTACCTGAGCCAAATTCAGATTGAAAACATTGAAGGTTAACCAAGAAAAAATTTAACGCGATATGGCACATAAGAAAGGTGTAGGAAGTACCAGGAACGGACGCGAATCAGAGAGTAAACGTTTGGGTGTCAAAATTTTCGGCGGCCAGGACGTAAAAGCCGGAAACATTATCGTTCGCCAGCGTGGAACACAGCATCACCCGGGCGAGAATGTCGGCATAGGCAAAGACCACACTCTTTTTGCGCTGACCGACGGAACTGTTGTTTTCCGCAAGAAAAGAAACGACAAATCTTTTGTTTCGGTAGAAGCGCCAGCTGCAGAATAAGTTTGTTCTGAAAAAAATTCACTTAATCTCCTGAATTTGTTACTTTCGTAGCAAATTCAGGAGATTTTTTTTGATCCCACACATTCAACACAAAAGACATGCTCACACTTAAGTACATTCGGGAAAACAGCGATGAGATCATTGAAAGACTCAAAATCAGAAATTTCGATGCATCAAAAATCATCTCGAATATCACCTCGGCCGACAATGAACGACGGGCCACCCAAACCGAAATGGACAACAAGCAAGCTGAGTTAAATACATTGTCCAAATCAATCGGCCAGCTTTTTAAATCAGGGAAAACCGATGAAGCCAACGAGGCCCGGGCCAAAACCACTGAACTGAAAGAAGAGGTGCGGAACCTGAATGCCAAGCTGGGAAAGGTTGAGGCAAAAATCCAGGAGCTCCTCGTCCAAATTCCCAATGTGCCACATCCTTCAGTCCCCGCCGGAAAAAGCGAAGAGGACAATCAGGAGATCAGGAGCGGAGGCGAGGTGCCAAAACTTGAAGAAACGCTTCCCCACTGGGAAGTAGCAGCCAAATACGATCTGATCGATTTTGAACTGGGCACCAAACTAACGGGAGCAGGATTTCCGGTCTATAAAGGCGCCGGTGCCAGGTTGCAACGTGCACTCATCAATTTTTTCCTTGATGAGGCCACAGCGGCAGGCTACCAGGAAGTTCTCCCCCCCCTGCTGGTCAATGAAGATTCTGGTTTTGGCACCGGGCAGCTCCCCGATAAGGAGGGACAGATGTATCATGTGGAGTCCGACAATTTATACCTCATCCCCACGGCAGAAGTCCCTGTTACCAATATTTTCCGGGATGTGGTGCTGGATGAAAAAGACCTCCCCATCAGGCAATGTGCTTATTCGGCTTGTTTCCGCAGGGAAGCCGGGTCTTGGGGAAAACACGTACGCGGCCTGAACAGACTCCATCAGTTTGACAAAGTGGAAATTGTGCAGATTGCCCATCCGGACCACTCCTATGAGGTCCTGGACCAAATGCTGAATCACGTCCAATCGTTGGTGGAAAAGCTTGAGCTTCCCTGGCGAATTCTCAGACTCTGCGGCGGGGATATTGGGTTCACTTCAGCCCTCACCTATGATTTTGAAGTCTTTTCGGCCGCCCAGGAACGATGGCTCGAGGTGAGTTCGGTTTCCAATTTTGAAACCTATCAGGCCAACCGATTGAAACTGCGCTTCAAAAAAGCTGGGGAAAAACAAACCCAACTGGCCCATACCCTAAACGGAAGCGCACTGGCTTTGCCCAGAATCGTGGCCGCCATTCTCGAGAACAACCAAACCCCCGAGGGAGTCAAAGTTCCTAATGTTCTTGTGCCTTTTGTGGGGACCGATATGATCAGCTAACCGCAACACTAAAGTTGCTAAACCCGGCTTTTGCAGAAATCCGTCATTCCTGAAAATCTATTTATGAATACCAGAAGATACATATTCAACGCTTCGTTTTTCACATCACCTGAACATCGTTCGGATTGGGAAAACTGGCTATATGAAAATTTTTTCCCTTTCATCTCGGAAATTAATCCGGACGTGGAAAGCGAGGTCTTTGAAGTTCTGTCGGACGTCAATCAGGACATGCTGGTTTTTTCAGTCCAGATGCGTTGTACCACACAGCAGGAGCTCAAAACATTAGAACAGGAAACGACACCCATTTTTAACGAGTTCAGACAAACTTTTGGGGAAACAGCCACCAATTTCAACTCTGTTCTCAACAAAATCGATTAATTTGACCACATTATGCCACAAGCCGCAGCTGAAAGGATCATTCTTGGTATAGACCCGGGAACAACAGTTCTTGGCTACGGCATCATTGAGGTCAAAGGGAAAAAAGCCACCATGATCACGATGGGTGTGCTCGAGCTTGCCAAATACAACGATCATTACCTGAAACTGCAAAAGATCTTCGAGCGGGTCATCGGGCTTATTAACACTTACAACCCCGACGAACTGGCCATTGAAGCCCCTTTCTACGGAAAAAACGTGCAGTCGATGCTCAAACTGGGGAGAGCCCAGGGGGTTGCCATGGCTGCGGCTTTATCACGATCCATCCCCATTTTCGAATATGCCCCCCTACGCATCAAACAGGCCATCACGGGCAGGGGAAATGCCTCCAAAGAGCAGGTGGCTCTCTTTCTTCAGCAATATCTTAAGCTCGAAGAGATGCCCGCATACCTGGATGCCACAGACGGTCTGGCCGCTGCCATTTGCCATTTTTTCCAAAGGCAGGAACTCTCCAGCAACGGAAGCGGGGCAAAAAGCTGGAAAGAATTTATACGAAAAAACCCGGGCCGCGTCAGGTAAAAACATACTCAACGCAATAAAAAAGCCGTCCCCGGAGTTTCGAAGAATCCCGGGGACGGCTTTTAAGAAGCAATATGTATGGAAACTTCTTACAAACCTGCTCTGATTTTTTCAGCAATGGAGGCCATTTCTTCTTCCGACAACTGCAATTTCGGCCTGGAAAAGCTAATGTCGCTCTCCTCATTCAGCGGAACCAGATGAATGTGGGCATGGGGGACTTCAAGGCCCAGCACAGCTACTCCAATCCGTTTACAGGGAACAGCTTTTTCAATTGCCCGGGCCACTTTTTTGGAAAAGACCATCATCCCGGCCAATAAATCGTCTTCCAAATCAAACAGATAATCGATCTCCTGTTTGGGAACCACTAACGTATGCCCTTTGGCCAGGGGATTAATATCCAGAAAAGCATAGTATCGATCATCTTCAGCAATCTTATAGGAGGGGATTTCCCCGTTTACTATTTTTGAAAAAATGGTAGCCATAACAATATCGCATTATCGGGTCCAGAAACCAAGTTACAAAGAAATATCGATGATCTCAAAAGGCACGACACCTGAGGGAACCTGGATCTCAACCTTGTCGCCCACCTTTTTCCCCATCAAACCCTGGGCAATAGGCGTCGATACCGAAATCTTCCCGGCCTTCAGATCAGCTTCCGAATCGGACACCAATGTATAAGTCATCACCGAATTGTTTTTCAGGTTTTTGATCTTGACTTTATTCATCATCTGAACTGTAGAGGTATCGATTTTCGATTCATCAATCACACGGCTATTGGCAAGCTGCTCTTTAAGTTTGGAAATGCGCATTTCAAGCATCCCCTGAGCTTCTTTGGCCGCATCGTACTCGGCATTTTCGGACAGGTCACCTTTATCACGTGCATCAGCGATCTGTTTTGATATTTTCGGTCTCTCGACTGACTCCAATTGGGCCAGCTCCTCCCGCAACTTGTTCAACCCGCTCTGGGTTATGTAATTTGTTTTAGACATTTTTATTCCTCCTATTTATTTGAATAATGTTTGTTGAATTGGGGTGCATATACAAAGAAAAGAATCCCGGGACATGGACACATATCCCGGGACTCTTTGTCACAAAATTAACAAATGTTCCTGAAATAAAAAAAACTTTCCCCGGGTCAAAATCACCGGAAGTTTCTAATAATCGGGTCTTTTTAATATTTCTGAAAAAATCACAGCCTTCTGCAGATCGAACCATTCAGGAGGACCTTCCGATCGTTGTTGTTCAGGTTGATCCTGTTCTGATCTCAGAGAAGTCTGCTGCCCGGGTTTCTGGTTCATTCGTTGCCGCCGTTTATCCCCGGGTGATGTCTTTGAAGTAAAAACGTAATCTTCTTTTACAAAGGGGGTACCATCAAAACGTTTTCGACCTTCTTCTCTCTCATTTCTTGCTGAATGTGAAGGTTCAGGCCCTCTTTCGCCATCGGATTTTTCTTCCTCCTCATCATCAAACACATCCTTAAATGGCTGTAAGACTTCATCCATGGGATTTGCTCTCCCTCCTTCAGGTGCGGGCACATCTTCATTACCCTCTTTCTTTTTCCGGAAAGCAGAAAAGATGAAAATCGCCAACATAATGACGATATAAACGATTCCACCAAAGATGTCGTCCATAAAACTTCGGGTTGTTTGAAATTAAACAACTAAATTAGCGTCATATTTTGATAAAACCAAAAAAATCAGTCTGAGAATCTGTTCAAATCTGATCCACCGGGCTATTTTTGCACCCTGAGGCCTTATCTTTCGGCAAAAAAACCAAAAAACCGGTGCCATTACCGTCTATGTGGCATGTTTAAGAACTCAACAGACTATAAAACAGATTCTGAATTTAAACGGAAAAACCAATCAAAAGTTTCGCAATAAGGCCATGAAATTACATTTGATTTACCTGATATATCCAATTCTGACCGTATTCCTGACAAGCTGCCAGAACCAGGTGCGGGATGAATTCCCCCGCACAAGCTTTGTTGGGTACTTCGATCTCAACTACTCAGAATATTCCGGAACGGTTTTTACTGCTGAACGGGACATGGACGGAAACCGCGTTGGCATCAGCGGCATCATCGTGTATAAAATCTCATCAGATCAGTACTACGCGTTCGAGCGCATGTGTCCTCATGAGACCCAACCTTCCTGCAAAGT
>JBNJDH010000014.1:0-20679 GCA_051744695.1 Bacteroidota bacterium
CTCCCAGATAATCTTCAGCGGTTTTCTTCATTTTCTGAAGAACCATGGCTGAGATTTCCTGCGGAGAATATTGACGTTCATCAACCTGAACGCGGGGTGTATTGTTTTCACCTTTCACCACCTTATATGAAACCCTGTCAAATTCATCAGGAATTTCATCATAGGTGGACCCCATAAAGCGTTTGATTGAATATATAGTTTTTTCGGGGTTGGTGATGGCTTGTCTTTTCGCCGGGTCACCCACCTTACGCTCACCATTTTCCACAAATGCAACAATTGATGGTGTGGTTCTTTTTCCTTCGCTGTTGGGTATAACAACAGCCTCTTTACCTTCCATCACTGAAACACAGGAATTGGTGGTACCTAAGTCTATTCCAATTATTTTTCCCATTGTCTAATTTATTTTTTGTTCTCGATTTTTTCTTGTTTGCCCTCTATTGAATCAAAGGATGTGCCATTCCCTTTTTTTACTTCAAAAAAACAAAGACACTGTTATTTTCAAACACCTGTTTTTCAGTCTATTAATCATAAGCTTGATCTCCCAGGAAAAATCCACAATCCTTTGATTTACGGTCGTTTAACCGGCAATTCCCGAGTGAGAAAGCACATTTTTCATTCCAAAGACCAAGATCCACAGATGGATGTAATTATGACACAGCAAACAACAAAAAACCCGAAATCTGTCAGACTTCGGGTGACAAATCGGCAGCGGTTAAGTCATTCCACTGCTGCAGGGCTCTTTTCAATTTCTTCCAGGGCTTTATCAAAGTTCTTTTTGCCTTTTCTGTCATCCACCACAGCACAGGGACCGGTAAGGCATCCACCTTCACAGGCCATGACCTCTATAAAATTGCCCGGTGCTTTGCCACGGGCATAGGCTTTTAGCTGTGCAAGGGCCTTTTTATCAATGCCGTTGATGACCACTTCTTTTATAAAGATGTTCTCATTGGCTTTTTTCACAGCATTGGTCACGCCTGAGCTCACTGCAAATCTCCGGGCTTCCATGGGCAGGGGTTCCAGGCCGGTTTCGTGCGGCATACCCGCTACATCGATTCCCAATCCCTGAAAAATGGCATCGAGTTCTTCAAAAGTCAACACATAATCCACGATGCCTGAATCGGCAGCCTCTTTTCGCTTGGCCACACACGGCCCAATGAAAACCGTTTTTGCATCCGGATATCTTTCGCGGGCCAATTGGGCCGTAAACTTCATGGGCGAAGGCGTTTCACTAACCAGTTTTTTCATCGCAGGAATATGCTTATTCACCGCCTCAATGTAAGAGGGACAACACGAGGTCGTCATCAGTGAACACCCGGCTTCAAGCCGTTCGTGAAACTCTTCCGATTCTTGTTTGGCGGTCATTGAAGCACCTTCGGCCACTTCCATCACATTGGAAAAACCAATTTCCCTGACCGCATTAATGACCTGCCCCTGGGATACGTTGTACTGTCCGGCTATGGCAGGGGCCACCATGGCCGTCAGCTGGCCACCCTGACCTATATGATTCAACACATCCACCACTTGGGAAATTTCAAATATTCCACCGAAGGGACAGGCATTGATGCATCTTCCGCACATGATGCATTTCTCCTCATCGATCTCTTCCACCCCTTTGTCATTCTTTCGGATGGCCCCCACCGGGCAGGCTTCTTCACAGGGAACCGGCATGTAAATGATGGCATGATAGGGACAGGCTTTTTGGCAGATTCCGCAACTAATGCAATCTTCCTCCACGATCTGGGCCTTGCCGGCCGCATTGATAATAATGGCATCCTTGGGACAGTTCATCTGACAGGAACGCGCCACGCATCCCCGGCAAAGATTACTCACCACGTAATTGACCTTCACACAACTGGTACAGGCTTCATCAACCACCGTCATAATCTTATTGCTCCCCTTATCGCTGCGTGCCAGGGCCCGGCCGGCATATTCCGACAAAGGCGTCAGCTCATCTTCCTCCTCATCCGGGCTAAAACCCAGCAACGGCATGGTCTTGTATTTGATGACCGCCCGCTCCTTATGGATGCAGCAACGACGACGGGCTCCCTGTTCTTTAGGCGCCATTTCGAGGGGAATGCGGTCAATTTTTTCGGTAAGTTGGTTTTCTTTGATCAAACGGACCAGACGTGCGATGATCTCACGCCGGATAACCATTGTGTTCTGAATGTAGGCCATAAATGCAATTCGGAAATTTAGTCTGTGTGTGTTTTTGTATGGCGCAAAAGTAGCAGTTATTAAAGAAAAGTTTCCGTAATTGCTGTTAAAAAAGAAAAATCTACATGGATTTCAGCCATAAACCGTAAAGCCTCACCCACTCAAACAAGCAAACCACAGCGGCATGCGAGACATTCATGGATTTAACCGGCCCCAACATAGGAATATGAACATCCAACTGTCCCGGAAAATGCATACCCCAAGGAATCCCGGATTTTTCACTTCCCACCATCAGGGCCATTTTTTCCGGCAATTCCGCATCGAATAAATTTGATGAACCGGCCGAGGTTTCAAGAGCCACGAAAGTATAGCCGGAAGGGACAAGTTCTTCCACATCCCGGGGCAGGCAATAGCTCCAATCCACCTCTTTAGCTGATTGCCCGGCTACATATTTCATTTTCGTGTCTTTAAATGAAACCTCATCCTCATCTTTTACAAACAAAACCAAACGGCACCCCACATTGGCAGCCAACCGCAAAAGATGGCCGGCATTTTCGGGCGTTTTCAGATGCCAGGCAATAATGATCGGGGCTGCCTCCTTTGAAAGGGGCTTATAGCTTTGATTTTTGAAGAATTGATTGGCCTGATTCATAATTGTTTCTGGTATTACGGGTTCCGAGTTCCGGGTTTTGAGTTCAGAGTTCCAGTTTCGGAACTCGGAACCCGAAACTCAAAACCCGGAACTCTTAACTCTTCAGCCCCAACTCTTTCCCTTTCTTCAGCATGAACGCCCGCGCCTCCTCATGATCGTTGTGGATTTCACCTTCCAGGATGGCCTCTTTAATGGCCGATTTGATGATGCCGACAGTCTGACAAGGTGGCAGATTAAATGTTTCCATAATTTCTTCCCCGGAAACAGGGGGCTGGAAATTGCGCACCCGGTCTTTCTCTTCAATCTCTTTGAGCTTCTGACGGACGAGTCTGAAATTGCGTAAATATTTCCGGACTTTCACTTCATTCTTTGAAGTAATATCGGCCTCACAAAGAGTCATTAAACTATCAATGTCATCACCAGCCTCAAAAAGCAAACGGCGGACGGCCGAATCGGTGACTTCATCTTCACTGAGCACGATGGGGCGCATGTGCAGTTCCACCATTTTCTGCACAAATTTCATTTTTTCATTTTGAGGCAATTTCAGCCGTTTGAAGATCCCGGGAATCATTTTGCTGCCCACAAAATTGTGCGAATGAAAGGTCCATCCCAGTTTGGGATCAAACCGCTTGGTGCGGGGCTTGGCAATGTCATGCAGCAGGGCCGCCCAGCGGAGCCAAAGATCATTAGAGTTTGGCACCAGTTGCTCCAGCACCTCAAGGGTATGGTAAAAATTGTCTTTATGGCCCTTGCCATTCACCTTTTCAACGCCCTTCATCTCCTGCAATTCGGGAAGGATATAGGACAAAAGACCGGTTTTTTCGAGCAACTTGAATCCCAAAGAAGGCCTATCGGAGAGCATCATTTTATTGATCTCTTCAGCAACCCGCTCCATGGAGACTATTTTCAGGCGCTCGCGGTTGGCTGCTATTCCCTCAAAAGTCTGGTCGTCAATGCGAAAACCAAGCTGAGTGGCAAAACGAATCGCCCGAAGCATTCTTAACGGGTCATCCGAAAAAGTCATAACCGGATCCAAAGGCGTCCGGATGATGCCTTCTTCTATATCGTTGATTCCTCCGAAAGGATCGACCAAATCTCCAAATGTGGCTGAATTCAAAGAGAGAGCCAGTGCATTGATGGTGAAATCACGACGGTTCTGATCATCGCGAAGCGTGCCGTCTTCCACCACCGGTTTCCGGCTGTCATGGCTGTACGATTCTTTCCGGGCGCCTACGAATTCTATCTCCATCCCCCGGTACCGGAACATTGCTGTACCGAAATTCTTAAACACACTGACTTTTGACACGCCCAGTTTAAAAGCAACTTCCCGGGCCAAATCAATGCCGCTGCCCACCACCACAATGTCGATATCTGTTGTCGGTCTTTCCAGAATTAGGTCCCTGACAAAACCGCCGATCACGTATGCCTCTCTGTCGTGTTTGTCGGCAACTTTAGAAACCGCTCTAAAAACGGGTGATTCCAAATGTTCTTTCATACAATAAATAAACTATTTCTATCCCACACTCCGCGATACTACTTATCAACCGGTGCTTCCTGCTTCCCCAAAAGATTGAGCACTCCCAAAATTGATTCTTTCTGCCAATTCGTTTGATCAATCTCAAACATATTTGTAACTTTTACGTTGAAATATTACAAACGAACCTTTCCAGGGGTGCCTCATCAACACAACCGATGGTCAGATCGAACATCAAAAGATCCAACGAACAGTTGCATAACATGGAAGGGGCAAAATTACAATTAAAATCCCAACCGGAAAGGGCCCGGACAAAATTCAGAAATTTTGGCACGGGGATTGTATCAAAATATTTACAAATTTAGATATTTTGAATTTTGTGAGAGAAATCACTATTTTTGTACCAATATTTTAAAGCAAAAAGAATTATGGTTGAATTTTTGACAAAAGAAACTTTCAAAGAAAAAGTTTTTGATTACGAGAACAACAAAGAATGGAAATTCGAAGGCGACAAGCCCTGTTTAATAGATTTTTATGCAGACTGGTGCCAGCCCTGTAAAATGGTAGCTCCCATCCTGGAAGAACTTTCAGAAGAATATGAGGGCAAGCTCGATGTATTCAAGATCGACACGGAAGCAGAACAAGAGCTGGCAGGCATGTTTGGTATCCAGAGCATACCTTCACTTCTGTTCGTCCCGACCGAAGGACAACCGCAGATGGCCCAGGGAGCATTGCCCAAGGACACATTTGAGCGTGCAATTAAAGACGTACTGAAGGTAGAGAAATAAATCGCCTTCGTTTTTATTAAAAGAAACACCAACTAAGAGGTCAACGATTATGAGGACAAATTTATTTGCTATTTTGGCATCCATGCTGATGCTGCTGGGAAGTTCGGCAACGGTGACCGCCTCAGGCGGCAGCAATGAGAAGGAGAGCGATGTAATCACACTGGACAAGGATGCCTTCATCAACCAGGTATTTGATTACGAGAACAACAGCGATTGGAATTACAAAGGAGACAAGCCGGCTATCATAGATTTCTATGCCGACTGGTGCGGTCCATGCAAAAAATTGTCGCCACTTTTGGAAGAGTTGCAATCGGACTACGACGGAAAAATTCAGGTCTACAAAGTGGATACTGAGAAATCCAAAGATCTGGCAGCCGCCTTTGGCATTCAAAGTCTGCCGACAATCGTGTTCGTTCCGATGGATAAAGAACCCCAGGCAGTTCTTGGATTTGTCCCCAAAGAAAAACTCACACAAATGGTGAGCAACATTTTAAAAGTTGAGCAATAAACAATTGTTCCTGATTTGATTTATTTGTCGAAACACTTAGACCGGCACTTTTAAAGAGTGCCGGTTTTTTTATTTCTACAATCAGATTAATTTGTAAATTTAGGCATCTAAAATTTTCAATATGCCTGAAACCACGAATACCAATGCCGACCGAGCGCTCCTGGAAGAGAGACTAAAAAAACTGGACCAAAAGAAGTTTGACTGGTCGGCCTGGAAAAAAGGCACCCTGATGGTGCTGGAAAAAATATTCGGCAAAAACAGCCTGTACGTAAAAGAGCTGGCCAACACCGACTATGATCACAGCAGCTGGTCGCTGCGGGATACCGCAGGCAGTGAAGACCCGGTTAAAGACAGCGCCCGGGAGTTGATCAACATCTGCCTGACCGATGTTGACAACCGGGGAAATGAAAAAACCGAAGATACCAAAACCGCCCCAGACAAAGGAAACGATGAGGGACAGGAAATTATTCAGCAATTTCTGGATGAAGATTCATTATCAGAACTCACCAATATTGTCAGCTCCGACAAACCTGCGATGATGAAAGAAGAACAAATACAGAATTTTATCAAAGAAAAATTGCCCAAACATCATGAAATGATGCTGGGCAAAATATTGTTGTGGATTTTGAAAAAATAACCCGGAGATCACATACGTTCGGGCACATCAATTCCCAAAAGCCACATTCCGTTCTTAATGACTTTCCCCACGGCATGGGTCATTGCCAACCGAACTGAACGTTTGGCCTCATTCTTTTCGTAAACAATCGGGGATTCGTGATAGAACTGGTTAAACTCTTTGGCCAGGTCATACACGTAATTGGCCACCATTGCGGGACTAAAGTTTTCTCCGGCTCCCCGGACAATATTGGGAAAATTGGCGAGCATTTTCAGTACTTCAGCTTCTTTATCGGTCAGCTCCTGTTTTTCATCAATGGAAATAGACACATCAACCCCTTTTTCGCCGGCTTTCCGGAAAATCGACTGCACACGCGCATAAGTATACTGGATAAAAGGTCCGGTATTCCCGTTAAAGTCAATCGATTCGCGGGGGTCAAAAGTCATATTTTTCTTAGGATCAACCTTCAGAATAAAATATTTAAGGGCCCCCAGGGCAATGGTTCGGTATATACGCTCAGCCTCCTTATCGGAATAACCGTCCAGTTTGCCAAGTTCTTTTGACATTTCGCGGGCCGTATCGACCATTCCGGCAATCAGGTCATCGGCATCAACCACAGTTCCCTCGCGGGATTTCATTTTGCCTTCGGGCAATTCCACCATGCCATAGCTGAAGTGCACAAGATCTTTTCCCCAGTCAAAACCAAGCATATCAAGCAAAACGGACAATACTTTGAAATGATATTCCTGCTCATTCCCGACAACATAGACCATTTTACTGATGGTGTAATCTTCAAAACGCATTTTTGCGGTACCAATGTCTTGGGTGATATAAACGGAAGTCCCGTCGGCCCTGAGCAGCAACTTCTCATCCAGGCCGTATTGCGATAGGTCAGCCCACACGCTTCCATCTTCGCGGCGATAAAAAAGCCCCTGCTCCAAGCCTTTGAGCACCATTTCCCGACCCACCTTGTAGGTTTGAGACTCGTAATAGATTTGATCAAAATCAACGCCCAGTGCTTTATAGGTTTGGTCAAACCCTTCGTAAACCCAATTGTTCATCGTCTTCCAGAGATCAACAACCACCGGATCGCCCGCTTCCCAGGCACGCAACATTTGACGGGCTTCATCCATCAAGGTGGAATTTTTCTCGGCTTCTTCACGGGAAATCCCTCTTTCCTCTATAAGGGTTTCCACCTCTTTTTTGTATTCCTGATCGAACTTTACATAAAAATCGCCCACGAGGTGGTCCCCCTTTTTGCCCGAAGAATCGGGTGTTTCACCATTGCCCCATTTTTTCCAGGCGAGCATGGATTTGCAGATGTGAATGCCCCGGTCGTTCACAATATTGGTTTTGACCACACGGTTCCCCGCGGCTTCGGCAATTCGGGACAGGGAGAACCCCAGCAAATTGTTGCGGATATGCCCAAGATGAAGAGGCTTGTTGGTGTTGGGAGAAGAGTATTCTATCATCTCCAATGGGGCATCATTTTCCGGCTTATTTAAACCGTAACCATCATCATCGACCACTTCCTGCAGAGCTGTCAGCCAGTGTTCATGAGAAAGCACCAGATTCAAAAAACCTTTAATTACCTCAAAAGAGGCAACAGAGGGAAGTTCCTGTTGTAGATATTCGCCAATTTCACGGCCGGTCTCCTCAGGCTTTTTTCTGGAGAAGCGTAGGAAAGAAAACACCACCACGGTGAGATCGCCATACTGGTCCTTCCGGGTCAGTTCCAATGGCACCTGGCCGGCATCAAATTCTGTTCCGTAAAGTTTTTCTATGGCCTGCGCCACAGTCGATTTTATCTGCTGTTCGATTTCCATTCTGAGAAAAATTTTATCTGAAAATTCCGCGCAAAGATAACAAAAGAAGCGGGAAAGCTGTTAGCTCTTAGCTCATGGCTCTTAGCTGTTAGCTCTTAATTTGCCTGATATGCTCATATTATTGCTGATATGATTCAAAATCAAAATATAGCTAAGAGCCATGAGCTAACAGCTAACTCATTCACAAACAAACCAAAGTCTTATTCAAGATAGGTGTACCCATACAGCCCTGATCGGTAATTCGACAAGAACTCTTTTCCTTCTTCTGCCGAAATGGAACCGGCTTTTACAGAAGACATCACCCAGGTTTCGACAGCGCGGACCATCTTTTTAGGACTGTACTGGACGTATTCCAGGACCTCGGCCACGGACTCACCGTCAATGATCTGATCGATGTTATAGCCATCTTCATTCACAGAAACATGGATGGCATTGGTGTCGCCAAAAAGATTGTGGAGATCGCCCAGGATTTCCTGATAGGCCCCCACCAGGAATACGCCGATGTAATAAGACTCTCCTTTTTTGAAACGATGCACCGGCAAATAATAGGAAAAATTGCGCGTAGAGATGAAATTATCAATTTTCCCGTCAGAGTCGCAGGTAATATCCTGCAAAGTAGCCACCCTGTCGGGTTTTTCGGCTAAGCGGTGGATTGGCACAATGGGAAATATCTGATCGATGGCCCAACTATCGGGCAGCGACTGAAACAAAGAAAAATTACAGAAATATTTATCGGCCAACAACTTTTTCAGGGTTGAAAGCTCCTCGGGCACATGCTTTAATTTGCCGGCCATTTCGTACACTTCACGGGCAATAGACCAAAACAATCGCTCAATCTGGGCCCTTGTTTTCAGGTCGATCAGCCCAAAGCCGAAACGATCAAGCGCTTCTTCCCTGATTTGCTGGGCATCGTGCCAGGTTTCCAACATCCGTGGCTGATTCAGAGTGTCCCACAAAGCATACAGGTCTCTCACCAGCTCATGATCGTTTTCAGTTACCTCTTCCTCCTCATCCCACTCGGGGGCAGATGAGGCTTCAAGGGCCTCAAATATGAGCACGGAGTGATGGGCCGTCAAAGAACGTCCTGATTCGGTGATGACATTGGGATGCGGTATTTCATGGCGATTGGCCGCTTCTACAATGGTATAAACAGCATCATTGACGTATTCCTGCACACTATAATTGATGCTGCTTTCGCTGTTGGCCGAGCGGGTGCCGTCATAATCGACCCCGAGTCCGCCGCCAATATCTACAAACTCAACGCTGAAACCAAGCTTGTAGAGTTCTACATAAAACTGGGCTGCTTCGCGCAAAGCATTTTTTATACGTCGTATCTTATTGACCTGACTGCCAATGTGAAAATGCACCAACCGCAAGGCATCTTGCATTTTTTCCTGCTCGAGATAATCGAGGGCTTCGATCAATTCACTGGAGGTAAGACCAAATTTACTGACATCACCACCAGATTCTTCCCATTTTCCGCTACCCGCGCTGGCCAGTTTGATGCGAATGCCCAGGTTGGGTTTCACTTTATGCTTTCGCGCCAATCTGACAATTTTTCCAAGTTCATTGAGCTTTTCCACCACCAGGAAAATTTGCCGCCCCATTTTCTGAGCCAGCAGCGCCAGCTCTATGTAAGCTTCATCTTTGTAGCCGTTGCATATGATCAGAGAATCACTTTCAGTATTAGTGGCCATTACTGCATGCAGCTCAGGCTTAGAGCCGGCTTCAAGTCCGATATTGACTTTCTTCCCGTGCCCCACGATTTCTTCAACCACAGGCCGCATTTGATTGACTTTAATGGGATAAATGATGAAATTCTGACCATTGAAGCCATATTCCTCCCGCGCCTGCCTGAAACATTTCTGCATGGTTTCGATCCGGCTGTCCAGAATATCGGGGAACCGAATTAACATCGGCGCTTCAACATCCCGCATGGTAAGTTCATCAACGAGTTCCTTCAGGTCTACCTCCACCCCTTTACCGCGAGGTGTAACCACCATATTGCCCTTCTCGTTGACAGAAAAATAATTGATTCCCCAGCCATTGATGTTGTACAATTCCCTGGAATCTTCAACACGCCATTTTCTCATTTTCGCTGTAATGTTCTTTTTTATTTGTTTAAAATGAATAACCTGCCCCCAACTGGAAATTCAATCCCTGCATAGGATAACCGGCCCATTTATAATAATCGGATACAAAGATATTCTGAAAACGGCCAAAAAAATGAAGCCGCTTATGATATTGATAGTTGGCGGACAAATTGAAATCGGTCACCGCATCCAGCTTTTTTATTCCCTCTTCATTTCCGAGATAACGGGCATATCGCTCCCCGATGATATTGAGGGCTGCATTGACCTGCCACTCTTCATTTACGGAATAACCGGCCCTCAACCCAAGTTCCATATCGGGTTTGTGCCAGGCATGATCGTATAAGTCCAATTCCCAGCCATAATAAGCTCCTTTCAATACAATGTCCAGCTCGCGGGTGGGGCGAATTAACAACTCTCCCGAAACAGTTAGCAAAGTGGCATCGCTATATATGGCCGAGAACAAATTGCTCATTCCATATTCGTCTTCACTATTAGCAACCTCAAAATAACGATTTTCAAAAAAATGTTCATCCTCAATATATTCATAATCCACCCGCGCCGTGAAAGATGTGGCACTGCTGAAATTTCCTTTCACCCCGGCAAACCCCTTGATGTTGGAAAAGGCGGTTTTCACTTGCTCGTCGGGCGACAAAAACGGGTTTTCATTCATAACCTCCCGATAGGTAGCCGGGCGGACTTCACCGGTCATCCCTACGAAAGAAGAGACAATCCCCTCGGCAATAATCAGGTCCCCTTTTACATGGGGCGACAAATAGATTTCCTCCTCACCGGTAAACTCACCTGTGGCATTTACTCCAAGCTCCACACGCAACTGACTACCGGGAATGACCACTTTGGGGTTCAAAGTAAGAAATAGTTGTTCCCGTTCGTCAAAATCGTACAACCCGGAATTTCCGGTATCTTTTGACGGAGCATTCACCTTATGAAACGCGGCCCCTCCATCCATAAACAGAGACAATGCGCCAAAAGGAAGTTTGAGATCGCCATCCAGGGCAAAGCTGTTTTCGCCAACCCCGGTATAAGTATCAAAGGCCCCAAAATCAAAGGCAGCAGAATACCGGGGATCATCATCATCCGATTGCTGCCCTTTCAAACCCAAATGGAGATCAAAACCCGCCTGCCATTGTCTATCGCTGGGCATGAGTTCTTCTCCCTGGTAGATTTGCCCTTCACTCTCATATTCCGCTTCGGGCTCAATGGTCTGATGCCCGTAGTAACGATAACCATGGCGGTCGAATCCCATATCAAATTCCAGAGTTTTGTTGTCGAAAAAATGCCGAAGATACAAATCACCATCGGTCAGATGATACGGTGCATCCACTTCCTGGCCATCTTCCAGATCAACATTTCCCCAGGAAGATTCCTGCCCCAACTTCAGGGCAAAAGCAAATTTTTCGTTGCGGACCAGGTTATAAAAAATATCCCCCGATAATGTTTGGTAGTTGCCCAGGCTTCCCCGCACATAAGATGGATATAGCTCTTGCCGGCGCTGACGTGAAAGACTTGCCGCGTCCAACTTTTCAATTTCCGGAGTGCTGCTGAGTACATGCCCCCTCACCCGGTAATCAAATTCCGGCGTAACCTCAAGTGAGTCTTCTCTTTCAGGCATTTCATTAATCTTGCGGGCATCAGAGACCTCGGGCATATATTCTCTGACCACCCGCACATCTTTGTTGAGGGGATCAGGATCCTGTTCCTGTTCCGGATCCTGAGCATGGGCAGCAACCCCCGCCAAAATCAAAACAATAAGTAAAAACCAGATATTTAAGGTCTTCATAAGCATATCTATAATTAACAGATCGTTAAATTTTCAGATACCAGCCTGACAGGCAGGTTAAATATTATGACATCATGCATTTCAACAAATCACTCATCTTCATTCTCGAGCTCTTTCAAATGATCCAGGCGTTTACTGGCGATTTCCTGAATGTCATCATCCCTGTCTTTGTAGTTCTCCAGAAGACTTTCCAGATATTGCCGGGCCTGGAAATATTCGCCTCTTTCTTCATAAATATCAGCCAGCAACAGGAAAGAACGCGCAATCCAGTATTGATGTGGGGTCCCCACATCCACAAAATCGAATATTTCCTGCTCTGCCTTTTCCGGTTCTCCCCTGTCCGAAAGGATCTGAGCCAACCGGTAACGGGCTTCGGCCCCTTCCTCAGAGCTGGTATTTTCTTTTAAAACACTGAATTCATCAAATGCCTGATCGGTTTCATCCCGGTCAATATGGGCCTTAGCTTTCAGGTAACGGGCTTCACGCTCTACCTCGGCGCTTAGCTTTTCGGCTTCCAAAACTCTTTGGGTGACATCAAGCACCTCTTCGTGGTGCCCTTCGAGGCGGGACAGGCAACGCATCTGACCAAGCAGACCTTCCCGCCTCTCGTCGTCATGGTCGGCTTCTTCCTCTAACCGTTTGTAGTAGCCCAAAGCATCCTCATAACGTTCCTGCCGGAAACTAATATCAGCCACACCCAACAGGGCATCTTCCATAAATTCGTTACCGGGTGTAGAGGCCACCTCTTCAAAAGAGCGCCGGGCTGCATCATAATCTTCATTCCGGTACTGGCAATCAGCTTTATAGAAATGGGCATTCAAAGCAAACCGACCATTGGGATAATTGCGCAGATACGACTCAAACTGGTTAATGGCCTGAATACATTTATCCTCCATATACAACTTCTCAGCTGTTGCATAAGACAAGGAATCCTCCTGACGTTCGTCGATGCTCGCAAAGCCTCCCACCTCCCTGGTGTATTCGATGTATCCTTCAGAATCATTGCGGTCCATGTAGATGTTTTTGATACCCAGCAAAGCATCTTCTGCTTCGGGCGTACCGGGAAATTCATTGACCACACGTTCGTAAAATGCGAGCGACTGATCCAGTTCATCATTGTTGTAATACAGCAACCCGAGCTGTAGCATGGCTTTTTTCGCAAAATTGCTCCGGGGATATTTTTCTTTAATGGTTTTGTACATCCGGATAGCCGAAGTGAGATCATTCAAAGCCACATAAGAACGCCCCATTTCATAGTAGGCATCATCCACATACGATGATTCGGGATGGCGGTCGATCAACTCTTCCAGTTGGTCAATTTTGCCCTCATGGTCTTTTTCAATGCCCATGGAAAAAGCTTTCTGGTACATGGCATAATCGGCCGAGGCACCGGGCACATTGGTGGCTCTTTCATAATAATCGATGGCTCGCTTGAAATCACGCTGCATAAAAAAAGCATCCCCGATCCGGCTCAGGGCATCTCCAAGCATTGGGGATTGCCGGTCATTCATAAGATTTTCGTATTTCCGGAACCATGAAGCGGCCTCCTGATAATTTCTTTTCTTAAACCAGGCATATCCAAGATTGTAATGAGCTGTTTTGAATTCATCCAGCTGATACGATCCGGAAGTGCGAATGAATGTATCGTAGTTTTCGATGGCCTTATCGTAATCTTCCTGCCGGTAATAAGCCTCGCCTAGCCAGTAATAGGATTTGACCTTCATGGTCCGGTCATAATCTCCATACTGAAGACTGTATTGAAGCATCTCCACCGCGTCATCGAAACGGAGGTTGTTGAACAATTCCAGTCCCCGCTGGTAGGCTATTCGTTGAAGGGCCTTGTAATTTTCAGCCGATTTATCCTGAACCTTTTCCAGAGCTTCCAGGGCGTCCTGGTAATTCCGGGTGGTCAACAGGGCCTGCCCGAGGTATTGCCAGGCTTCATCAATGTAGCGGCTGTCGGGGAACCGGTCAATGAAATCCATGAAACTATCGATGATTTCATTAAAAGGTGAAAAAGACATCTCGTAATTCAGCTTGATGTAATTGAACATGGCCTCTTCGGTCAATGTCTCATCAAACTCATATTGAGAAGCTGCCTCAAAAGCTACCCGGGCCCGCTTTTTATCATCCAGGCGCAGGTGACAATCTCCCAAATGATAATAAGCATTCTGGGCCATGGCATCATCCTCGTCTGTAACCTGCGACAAGGCTTCAGAAGCTTCTTCAAAATCCTTCAGTCGATAATGCGAAATTCCCAGATGGTAGTAGTCCTGACGGCGCGGCTCCTCAGTTTCTTCTACGGCAATGGAAAGATAGCGAACAGTATTCTCATAGTCCTCCATGGCAAAGTAAGCATTTCCCACAACCCGGGCCATATCAGCTTTTCTTGATCCCTTATCTTCTTCAATCAGGGGACTTCCATAATCGATGGCCTTCTGATATTCCTCCTGCAAATAATAGATCTGTGCGATATAAAAGGGAACTTCGTCGGCGAAACCGGGATCATCTTCCAATTCACGGAATACATCCAACGCCGAGCGATAATTCTCCTGTTCGTACTGAATGTGGGCATAATAAAAATTGGCAGAAGATTTCCACTTGGATGGTACCTGGCGGACTTCCGAAAAAGCAGAAAGCGCCTTATTGTATTCCTCTTCCTTAAAATGGCAGTAACCCGATTTAAACCTGAAATCGTAACGGGTTTCATCATCCAGTTTTCGGGCCTCTACCGAACTGTAATTGCGCAGGGCACGGCGGTATCGTTCCTCTTCATAATCCATATCGCCCAGCCGCTTAAACACATAAGGGCGCATACCGCTTTCGGGAAAGTCGATAAGAAAAGCTTCCAGTTGGTCTTCGCCATCTTCATTATCCAGTTTCGATGCCGCCATTGCCGCATAATAAGCTGCTTCCGCCCTCAGATTGCTCTGACCGGGGGCAAATTTCTGCTGAACATCTTCAAACATGGCCCGGGCCACACCGTACCGTTTATTCCGGTACTGCTCGAGGGCATCGTCAAACAAACGTTCCGGCTGTTGACTGTCATAACTTTGTTGGCCCCAAACCAGATTCGGGGTCAACATTAATAACAGGAAAACAGCCGGCAGAGAGAACATTTTCGTCATGGTACCACAAAAATTTTTATTCTGTTGGTATTCCGGTTTTATTTTAAACAACGAAAATAGAGAAAATTTGGTGCATATTTTATGAATCTGTTTAAGTTTTATAGTTTATCACAATTTAACAAACCGGTAGATATTTGCTGATTAAAATACATCAAACCAATTTCCAAGAAACAGATTCAATCGGAAGTCATATGTTTAGTGCTTCCCATAAAGATCTTCCCATTTAAGACCCTCAAGTCTTTTATTTTTTCAAAAAACCTATTACATTTGCAGCTAAAATACGGGGGTGCCTTTTTCAGAAGGCTGAGATCATACCCTTCGAACCTGACACGGGTAATACCGGCGCAGGGAGTTGAACTCTCCTTTTTTGTTCATCCCCGGTTTTATAGTTTTAGTGGTTAAGCAGTCTTTGACTAGAGACAAGACCATCTTAACAACTACGAACGATCCACTTAGTACGAATCTGACTACAATGGGGTGCCCTGCAACAGGGCTGAGATCATACCCTCTGAACCTGGCCGGGTTATGCCGGCAAGGGAATGGTTGATGCTTTTCTCACTTTTCCTCATTGCAGTTTATGTTTTATTGTGAAACTTTAACTGCTTTGTTATGCGTAAATTTTTGATTTTCATCGGGCTGACATTTATTTCAGCTCAACTGTTTTCTCAACATGAACTCAGCGGTGTGGTATACACCGAAGATGAACAACCCCTGACAGGGGCCACGGTAATTGCAGAACCCGGAAATTATGGAACGGTCACCAAAGAAGAAGGGCAATTCGAGCTATCCGGTCTGCCAGATGATGAATTGAAACTTACGGTTTCTTTTCTGGGGTATCAGAAATGGGAAGAAACCATTGATCCATCCGAAACCACTGAGCTGCAGATCATCCTGGAACCCCGATCTCAACTGACCGAAGAAGTGGTTGTTACCGCCTACCGAGCGGGAAACAAAACACCCGTAGCACACACTGACCTGGGACAGGATGAGCTCCAATCAACCGGAGCAGGGAATGACATTCCTTCACTCCTGAAACTCACACCTTCGTTGGTCACCACCTCCGAAAGTGGGACAGGTCTGGGCTACACCAACTTTCGCATCCGGGGCACCGATCCTACGCGAATCAATGTCACCATGAACGGCATTCCACTGAACGATTCAGAGAGCCAGGGTGTTTTCTGGGCCAACATGCCCGATTTTGCCAATTCGGTTGAAAATGTGCAGGTGCAAAGAGGAGTCGGCACAACAAGCCAGGGCCCTGCAGCCTTTGGAGCAACGGTCAATTTCAAAACCACAACCAGTGACCCGGAACCTTATGCTGAAATGAACTCAACCGCAGGTTCCTTTAACACCTACAAAAACAGCCTGCGCATGGGCACAGGCCTGATCAATGATCAATTCTCGTTCGAAGGGCGTTATTCCAGGCTTAATAGCGACGGATATATTCACAATGCCTTTTCTGATCACCAGTCCCTTTACCTGGGCGGGACAATGCATTTCAGCAACAGCTTCCTGAAAATGATCCTGCTCCACGGCGACCAGCAAACCGGAATCAGCTGGTGGGGGGTTCCTGAAGACAAGCTGGAAGAAAACCGCCGTTACAACCCCGCCGGGGAGTACACCGATGAATCAGGGAACAAACGGTATTATGACGACCAGACCGATAATTACAAACAAACCCATTCTCAACTGTTTTACAGTTTTGAAGCTTCAGAAAATATAAATTTCACCGCAGCCCTCCATTATACGCGGGGAGACGGGTTCTATGAACAGTACCGGGAAGATGACGCCTTAAGCAATTACGGGCTGCCCGATGTGAACATAGGTAATCAGACCGTCGATACAACAGACTTGGTCCGCAGAAAATGGCTGGGAAACGATTTTTACGGATTCACCTTTACGGGAAATATCACCCCCATGCCGGGATTTGAAATTTCAGCAGGAGGCGGATGGAACCAATATGACGGCGACCATTTTGGCAATCTGATCTGGATGCGCCATGCCGGAAATACAGAGAAAGGGCATGAATGGTATTTCAACAATGGCCTGAAAACCGACTACAACCTTTTCTCAAAATTCAACCTGCAGATATCACCAGCTGTAGTAGCCTTTGCCGACATCCAATACCGGGGCATCAGCTATGAGCTATCGGGAAATGACGATGATCTGCTGCCGCTGGTTCAGGAACACGACTATGATTTCTTTAACCCGAAAACCGGAATTTACATTACGCCGGGCAACAATCACCAGTTTTACATCTTTGGGGGCATTACCCATCGCGAACCCACCCGCACCAATTTTAAAGAAGCCAAAGGTGACCCCGATGCCATCCCGCAAGACGAAAGACTATATGATGTGGAAATTGGCCATGACTACCAATCATCAGTATTCAGCAGCGGAATCAATTTGTATTACATGCACTACAAGGACCAGCTGGTTCCCACAGGAGAGAAAAGCAGTGTAGGAAATGACATTATGACCAATGTCCCCGAGAGCTACCGGGCCGGCATCGAAGTGACGGGAACGATAAAACCTGCATCATGGCTCAAATGGGACATGAACGCCACCTGGAGCCGCAACATCATCCGAAATTACGTAGAAACGGCTGAGAGTTACGATGAAAACTGGGAGGAGGAAATGATCACAAAAGATCTGGGTGACACAGAAATAGCTTATTCCCCTTCTTTGACAGGAAGCAGCAACATCACGGCAGAGCTTTTCACAAACCTTAAAACATCCGTTATCAGCAAATATGTAGGTGAACAATATTTCGATAATACTGAAAGCGAGAACAGAAAACTTGATGCCTACTTTGTCAACGATCTTCAGTTCGCATACTCCCTCTTCCCTGCCAAGCTGGAGCAAATCGATGTGCAACTGACCGTGTACAATGTACTGGACCACCTCTATGAAAGCAATGCTTATGGAGGAAACTGGTATGAACAGGGCGAAGAAAAAACATGGGCCTATTACTATCCCATGGCCGGAAGGTATTACATGGGAAAGGTGGCAATCAGGTTTTAACCGACACAATCGGGGTTGATTGAAAAAAGCATCAGGTTCTTTGCACCATCCATAACCATTTCTCTGTTTTTACAAAGACAAAGGCCGGTTCTTTTCTTTTCAATCAACCCCGTTTATTGGTTTCATCTCAATAATGTGGATTTAATGTGTTATTCAACCCAGAATAGGTCTTCCACGAATTACACGAATTTTAAAGCTGTTATGCAGCTTTAAATGAACGGCTTCGCCGTTTAAAATCGCACCTGAGGTGCGATTAAAATTCGTGTAATTTGTGTAATTCGTGGACAAAAAAACGAAATGGCGTAAGCCATTTTAAAATTTATTCAACTCATGATTTTTTGGCTCCATGCTTCTGAATTAATGTCTCCATAATTTCGGAAGCACTGCGAATCAATGCCGGGCAGACTTTCTCGACAACCCCGTGTTGCCGGATGTATCCTGCACCCTCAGGAGTACTCATATCTGCCCCTATGAGGTCCCGGCATTTCAGCGATCCATGCTTTTCTTCAAAAGTTGTCAGGAATTCGCTGGTGATTTCTTTCAATTTCTCTTTCTGTTCTTTATTTGCTGCGTTTTCCGGACCAAAATGAAGCCCCAGCGCCATTAAAGAACCGCTGACCGCACCACAAGTCTCTCCCATTGAAGAAATACCACCGCCAAATCCGGAGGCAACCTTCATGACCCGGCCATCATTTTCAAAGAAATCTTTCCCATACGCATAAAACATCGACTGGGCACAGTTGTATCCCATGTCGAACAATTCATTCGCTTTTCCCATAATTGATAGATTCATTCAACAATCCCTCAAAAATAATATATTTGGGGATGTCTTTCTCAACAATAGATCGTTAGATTTTTAGATATAAGATTTAAGATGAATCATATAATACTGAAAATCTGCATTTTGACAAAAAGAACAATTGAATCAAAGACTCTTGCAAAGGTTTAACGGACTATTGCTTCTAACTTATCATAATAAATCAAGATCATGCCATTCAAAACAGGGATCATCGGCGCCGGTCTGATCGCCGAAACACATGCCAAAGCACTGAACGAACTGGACGAAGCAGAACTGACCGGATTTTGCGACAACGGCTCGGGCAGGGCAGCACAACTTGCCGCCAAATACAACTGCAAAGCCTGGCACGATTACAAGAAAATGATCACAAGCGGGGACATCGATGTGGTTATCATTGCCTCACCCAGCGGTGTGCATATGGAACCCGCCTTACTGGCAGCCGAACACGGCATTCATGTGCTTTGTGAAAAACCTCTCGAGATCACCCGTGAGCGGACAGATCGCATGATACAGGCCCATAAAAAAAGCAACACTTACCTGGGCGGAATTTTCAATTTCCGTTTCGACGGACCAGTCCCTTTCATAAAAAGGGCCATTGAAGAGGGAAGGTTTGGGGCCATCACGTATGCCGGCGCATTTGTTCCCTGGTGGCGGAATGAAGAATATTATACCGGCAACTGGCACGGCACCCAGGATCTTGACGGGGGCGGCGCACTGATGAACCAGTCCATCCACATGGTTGACCTGCTTCAGTACCTCATGGGGCCGGTCCATGCGGTAAAATCGTATACCGGCACCCTCGCACATAAGATTGAAACCGAAGACACCGCTGTGGCCATTTTCCAATTTTCCAATAAAGCTTTGGGGATGCTTCACGGCACCACCGCCGCTTACCCGGGCCAACCCCGCCGGCTGGAAATTATGGGCACAAAAGGAACAGTGATCATGGAAAACACTGCCATAAAAACCTGGGAATTCGCAACCTCCCATGAGGATGACCGGAAAATAGCCGATTATAAACCCCACGACCAAACATCAGGCGGCGCAGCAGACCCCGGAGACATTTCATTTATCAACCACCAGAAAAACATCCGTTCCTTCCTGAAAGCTATAAAAGAAGGGGCCAAATTTGAAATTGACGGAGAAGAAGCAAGGAAAGCCATCGACATTGTTCTTAGCATTTATGAATCGGGCAAAAGCGGCCAGGAATGGGAAAAAACATTCTGATCCGGGACATTTATCAATTCCGTCAAAGAATATTTGATACATAAGCCTGCCATCGGTGCTATCCGGCACCTCCCTTACCGTAACGGTGTTTTATCTAACCACTCGTCTAATCTCTTGATTGCGAAATAAGATCTTTAATAAAATCCCTACTTTTCATTTTCTTGAGATGGTTTTCCCGGCGAATAGCTTGAGTTTTATCGGCAAAAGCTTCCTGGTAAACTATTTCCCATGGTCGGCCACTCTTGGTTGAAGTTGTAGCTCCGGCATTGTGCCGTCTTAATCGTTCTTCAACATCAGCACAACTACCTATGTAATACTGATCCCTAGTTTTACTGTAAAGAATGTAAACAAAATACTTCATAATTTTATAGACATTAAAAAAGGGGCCACAGTTTGCTTGCTGTAACCCCTTTATTAATTTTTTGTAGCGAGAGGCGGGTTTGAACCGCCGACCTCGTGATTATGAATCACGCGCTCTAACCAACTGAGCTACCTCGCCGTTTTCCTTTCTTCTGACTTGTTAGCTTTCGGCCGACCTTCCCGATTTTAATCGGGACGCTCTAACCAACTGAGCTACCTCGCCGTTTTCCTT
>JBNJDH010000015.1:0-20126 GCA_051744695.1 Bacteroidota bacterium
TAATGAAACATAGATCCTGAGTTTTATGGAAAATTCTTTTGGTAGAATATATTCCTTTACAAAAAACGTCAGGCAGGTTCCATACGACCTTAATAAATTGATTTTATACGGATGAATAAATCAGGTTAAAGAAAATGTTTGTGTGAATAGGAATTACGGATCTTAATTTCCTTACTAGCGACAGGAAGTAAAAATAAGATTATTGAGCTTTTCGGGTATTATTTAAAATCAAGATGTTGAATAAATCAGATGATCTGAAGACAGAAAAAAAGTTGTTATGAAGGACGAGATAAAAGGATTCATTGCAGAGACTGCTTTTGCCGATCCAGGCGAGATTCAGGAGGATACCCTCCTGTTTGAGGAAGGGATTTTTGATTCGATGGGACTTCTAAATCTGATCTCCTTTTTAGAAGAAAATTACGGGGTCCGCACCGATGATACCGACCTGGTAGAGGATAATTTTCGAAATCTGAGGGCAATAGAAGATTTTGTGTCACGTAAAAAAGGATAAATTTTATGTGCGGGATTGCAGGATTTACCGGTGGTATGAAGGAAAAGGGCCGGGCTGAACATATCCTCAACAGCATGTTGACCCGGATTCGTTCCCGGGGTCCGGATGAAGCCGGGATCTTCATCGCTGATGGAGCAGGTCTTGGGAGTGTTCGTCTGAGCATCCTTGATCTGTCTACCGGGCAGCAACCCCTTTGTGATGATACCGGGCGTTATTGGATTGCTTTTAACGGCGAGATTTTCAATTACCGGGAATTGCGGACTGACCTGGAGAAACAGGGTTGTCGGTTTCTCACTCACAGCGATACAGAGGTTCTTCTGTTGGCTTATCGTGAATATGGTGTGGATTGCCTGCAGATGCTAAACGGGCAGTTTGCGTTTGCCATTTGGGACACCCTCCGGAAAAGTCTTTTTTTGGCGCGCGACAGGGTTGGCATAAGGCCTTTGTTTTACACCCTGCATGAGGGGCGATTGATTTTCGGGTCCGAAATTAAGGCTTTGTTTGAATTTCCCGAAGTGCCAAGGGCTCTTGATCATGAAGCCCTGGCCCAGGTTTTTACTTTCTGGACTACCCTTTCGCCCCGCACATCCTTCGAAGGGATAAAAGAACTATCTCCCGGACATTATCTCTATTTTGAGGATGGATCTGTGACATTAAAACGGTATTGGTCACAAACTTTCCCCCGAAACGGAGAGGCATTTCACGGCAGTTTTGGAGAAGCCGGGGAAATGCTGGATTATCTGCTCAAAGATGCTGTCAGGCTCCGGTTACGTTCCGATGTGCCGGTGGGAGCCTATCTGAGTGGGGGGCTCGATTCGTCCGTGATTGCGCAGTTGATTCAGGAGAACAGTCCTGAAGGTTTGTTGGAAACATTTTCCATTGGTTTTTCGGAGCAGAGCTTTGACGAGGGGGATTTTCAAAACATTATGGCGGGGCTTCTGGGAACGCGTCATCACAGGACCCAATGCAATGTTCATGATATTGCTTCTTATTTTCCCAAAACCGTTTGGCATGCCGAGATGCCGCTTTTGCGTACTGCCCCTGTTCCCATGCTGATGCTTTCGGAGCTTGTACACAAGTTCAACTTCAAGGTAGTGATGACTGGTGAGGGGGCTGATGAAATGCTGGGGGGGTACAACATTTTTAAGGAGATGATGATCCGGCGTTTCTGGGCACGACAGCCGCAATCCAAACTGCGGCCCTTGTTGCTGAAACGATTGTATCCTTATCTGGCCGGACTTCAGTCAATGTCCCCGGCCGCTTTAAGATTATTTTTCGGATATCGGCTTTCCGATGTCAACTCCGTCTTCTACTCGCATCTTTTGCGATGGAACAATACAGCGAAAATTCGAAAATTGATGCAACCCGGAGCATCGGAGGGGACGTCTCTGGACAGACTGGAGACGGAACTTGCCCCTGTATTGTCGGATTGGAGTCCTTTGGCTAAAGCCCAGTTTTTGGAGACAAACATCTTTATGTCGGGCTATCTGCTTTCTTCACAGGGTGACAGAATGGCCATGGGTAACAGTGTGGAAGGCCGGTATCCGTTTCTCGATCACCGGGTCATGGAATTTTGCAATAGCCTGCCCGATGATTTTAAGTTAAGCGGTTTGAAGGAAAAGGTTTTGCTGAAGCATAGCTTTAAAGACCGTTTGCCTGCTGCGGTAGTTAATCGATCTAAACAAGCTTACAGGGCCCCGCTTTCGGCTCCTTTTACAGGGGATGATGCCCCCGGCTGGGTGCAGGAAATGTTGTCGCCCGAAGTCTCCCGGGCTGCAGGTGTTTTTGACGAAAAAGCCGTGACCCTTTTGCGTTCGCGCCTGAAGAAGGGAACATCTGCATCTGAGGTGGACCAGATGGGGCTGGTTGCCGTTTTGTCTACTCATTTGCTGTGGCAGCAATTTGTGTCGGATTTCCGGCCTCTTCAACCGGGCGAAACCATTAAAGCGGAGATCCGGAATTGTTTTATGAATCAAACATCCTAAACATGATGACTCAGGAAAAATTTTCTCGTGATATTCTGAAGATTGATTCTCCGGCTGATTTAACAGACCGGATATGTGAAAAATTACGCACCGACGTTTTTCATCGTTTTCGGCGTCAGGGCGGAGTGGTCGGTATCAGCGGGGGCATTGATTCCTCGGTGACGCTGGCTTTGGCTGCCCGTGCCTTTGGTCCGGAACGGGTTCTTGGTGTTTTGCTTCCCGAGCAGGATTCGAGCCCGGATAGCAAAAACCTGGCCCTTGAGCTGGCTTCCCAATTCGGTGTGCAAACCGTTGAGGAAGACATCAGCAAAGCGCTTGAAGGCTTTGGCTGTTACCGGCGACGTGACGAGGCTGTGAAGCGCGTCGTTCCGGAATACAATCCCGAAACGGATAAGATGAAGATTGTCATTCCACGCCATATTTTGGAAAAAAAGCTACCTCCTGTATTTTATGTGACGGTGATCTTTTCAAACGGGGAGGAAATTTCCAGAAGATTGTCCCCCGATGCTTATTTGCAGATTGTAGCAGCTTCCAATTTCAAACAACGCAGCCGCATGTCCATGCTTTACTATTATGCTGAGGCCAATCATTATGCCCTGATCGGTACACCAAATAAACATGAGGTGAAGCAGGGCTTTTTTGTGAAATTCGGGGACGGGGGTGCCGATGTGATGCCCATCGGGAGTTTGTATAAAACCCAGGTTTTCCAACTGGCCGAATACCTGGGGGTTCCGAAGGGTATTATTGAGCGAACCCCCACAACTGATACTTATACCGCCGAACAAACCCAGGAAGAGTTTTTCTATCAGATGCCTTTTGGCGAAATGGATCTTCTCTGGTTTGCCTGGGAAAACGGCTATCAGGCCCGGGAAGTGGCCCGCGTGATGGGGATGAGTGAAGATGATGTGACCAACAATTTTGCCAATTTTGGCAGAAAGCTTAAAACAACCGAATACCTGCGCACGGCGCCATTGCATGATTATGATTTCTGGCGCCCCGATCATCAATAAAACGATTACCGATGAAACGAGCATGAAAAGGGGTGTCACAAAAGAACATGTATAAGACCCAATCATGCGAGCCTGCCTGCCGGCTTATGAAAAAGAAACATTTTGGGTTTTTTGATGCAAAAACACTTTAATTGATGGATCCATATACATAAAACCTCAGGCAGGTTCCCTGTCTGCCGACAGGCAGGCATCAGACCAATAACTTGGACAAATTTTATACCGATGAATGCTGTTGATTTTTTCTTTGAGAACTCCGCCACTCTCGACAAAGAATTGCTGATCGGGAAAGGAGAACGGGTTAGCTATCGCAGTATTGCCTTAAGTGTATCAAAACTTTCGGCTTACCTGGATCAGCATTATTCCAAAGGTTCTGTCATTGTGTTGATTTCGCCTAACAATAGCTTTTTTGTAACGGTTTATTTGGCCGTGATGAAGTCGGGATGCGTTTGTGTTCCGCTCAATCCGGCCATTGAACCTGATAACTTCAGCTATGTGGTGGAAAAAACACAGGCGGCTCACGTTTTCCTGCATAGTTCTGTGGGCAATCGCATTTTTCAGGATAAAGGGGCCAGGCCCGATGATCATGTTTTCCGTGATTTCTATGAATCGTTGGTTTTCACGAATGGGAAAGAATACGATGCATTGGTTTCTGGCAATGGCCATTCGTCTTATATTCCCGGTCCCGATCTGGATGAGAATCATCTGGCCCAGATTATCTTTACTTCGGGCTCTACTTCGGTCCCCAAAGGGGTGATGATCACTCATGGAAATCTCATCTCCAATACGCAATCCATTTTGGATTATTTGCGTCTCGACGGGGATGATGTGATGTTGGTGGTCCTCCCTTTCTTCTATTGTTACGGACTTTCATTGCTTCATACCCACATGAGGGTTGGTGGAACCCTGGTGCTCAACAACAGTTTTATGTTTCTGGGTGGGGTGTTGAAAGATCTTCAGCATTATCAGTGTACCGGTTTTGCCGGAGTGCCCAGTCATTTTCAGGTGTTGTTGAGAAAATCAGATTCATTCCGGACCGGGTATTTCCCTTTCCTCCGGTATGTGACTCAGGCGGGGGGGAAGCTTCATAAATCGTTTATTTCTGAATTTATTGAGATCATGCCTGATGTCCGGTTTTTTGTGATGTACGGACAGACAGAAGCGACAGCCCGCTTGTCATTTTTGCCGCCGGAGTTGTTGCATGAAAAACTGGGATCCATAGGGAAAGGCATTCCCGGCGTGGAACTGAAAGTGGTGGATGAGAGCGGAAATGATGTGAAAGTCGGGCAACCCGGTGAGATCATAGCCCGTGGCAAGAATATAATGAAAGGTTATTTTGGAGATGAAGAAGCCACCCGCCAAACTTTGCGGGATGGATGGCTGCATACAGGTGATGTGGGGATTGTAGATGAGGATGGTTTCATTTTCCTCAGCGCAAGGAAAAAGGAGATGATCAAAGTGGGAGGAAAACGCGTCAGTCCCCGGGAGATCGAAGAAGTCGTGGTTGCCATTCCCGGCGTTGTCGATTGTACCGTTGAAGGTTATGACCATCCGGTGCTTGGTGAAGCTCTGCGGGCCATTGTGGTTAAAGCCGGAGAAGTCAGCCTTGCTGAAGATGACATAAGGGAAGCTTGTTCCCGCAAACTTGCCTCTTTTAAAATTCCTTCGGAGGTGATATTTAAAACGACGATGGAAGTGAGTTCCACCGGCAAAAAAGTGAAAGGAACTCTCTGAGATCCATTGGTCAACGTTTTTGTCCGTTTCCTCAAAAGCGATACTTTTTCTGCAAAAGTTGATGGATTGAAGATAAATGTTTAGGAAGGGGCAATTAATAAGGTGTAAAAGGACTAAATTGTCCGAAAAAGTATGCCATGTATATTATTTGTTCATGTAATAGAAGTGGACATGAATTATGGGTGTTTGTATATTGGTTTAAAAATAAAGGAATTATCTACGTATGAAGTAAACGAATAAACACTATCAAGGGCCATGAATTTACAGGATTTTTTAAACCAGGTAACCACTGAGGTATACCCCGGGAAAGCTATTGAGGTAAGTCCTCCTTTCGTCCGGCCGCGGGTCGACAAGAAAAAGGAGGTTATATTACAGAACATCGGCATTGGTGTATATGAATTTCTGATTCATCATTTGGTGCCTGAACGCCATAATGTAAGTATTATAAATACCAATAGCCGTGAAGATGTCCGGCGGGAAGTGCGGGAGGGGACCCGTTCTATTGTCAATCTTCAGCAGTTGAATGATGTCCGTTACATCAATAAGTTTCTGATAGAGATCAATCGTTCCATGCCAGATGCGGGAATATACATCGGATGTGTGGAGCCTGTAAGTTTTCTTAGAGAGCGTCAGAAGGCACGGATCAAACCCCCTTTCCTGTTTGGCATCTACTGGCTTTTTGTTTTTCTCTTCCACCGGGTAATGCCAAAGATTCGTTATATTCAGAAGTTGTACTTCTTTTTGACCAGGGGGCGGTATCGTTTTATTACGATGGGCGAAACCCTGGGCCGGATCGTGAGTTGTGGGTTTGAAATTATTGAGTATAAAGAAATTGATGGTCTTTTGTACTATGCGGTGATCAAGACGCAGGAGCCCGATTACGGACAGAGCCCAAGTTTCGGGCCATTGTTTTCAATGAACAGAGTGGGACGTCACGGTAAGATCATCAAGGTATATAAGCTCAGGACAATGCATCCTTTTTCTGAGTTTTTACAGGATTACATAACTAAGCTCAACGGATACAACGACACAGGGAAACCTGCAAATGATTTCCGGGTAGCCTCCTGGGGGAAGTTGTACCGCAAATATTGGCTTGATGAATTGCCTCAGCTTTTCAACCTGATTAAGGGTGAGCTAAACATAGTAGGCGTTCGTCCTTTGAGCCGCACCCGTTTTAATGAGCTGCCCGCTGACCTCCGGGAACTTAGAGTGCGATACAAGCCCGGATGTATTCCCCCTTATGTGGCGCTTCTTATGCCCGATGCAGATGGGAACATTGAAGCGGAACGGATTTACCTGGCCGAGAAAATGCAGTCCCCTGTATGGACGGATGTGAAATACTTCTTTATGGCTGTATATAACATCTTGACCGGGAGGATAAAAAGTTCCTGAAAAGGGAATTGAATAATGCAGGGTGATTTTTTCAAATCATTTTTTTATTTTAGTGTCCTGCCAAATTGAATTGTTGGAGATAATGGAGTGTCTTCGTGGGGAGTTCTCCCTTATTGACATCGAGTTATTTGGCCTGAGGGGTTTTGTGTTACACATTTTTTGAGTTCCCGGATTTTCAGGGAACAAAGTAGGTGTGATCCATAACCCGGTTTATGTCTTTTTTTTCTTTGCTGAAATATATACCGTTCCTCCGGTTTGTTGCGGCCCTGGCGCTTGGCATTTATGTGGCGGTGGCTTTTGAATGCGATTTTTCGGAATTCTTCATTTTCAGCATTGCTGCTTTCCTTTTTATTCTGGTTGGCGTTGTTTTTACCCCTGGTATCTTTAAGAATTACCGCAATCGTTGGTTACCCGGGTTGATTTTCGCGATTTTGTTGTTTCAAACCGGGATGCTTTTGGGTACATCCTCTTTGCCTTCCCGTTTTGACCGGGAATATCCGGTTGAAGCCATTGCGAAAGTAAAAGATGCAGAATTGACGGGTTCAGGATATTACCGGTTTACCGTGAAACCGCTTACAGTGACAGCCAATGATTCTCCTCCGTTCAGGCCCAAAGACCATTGGCAGATCATTGTGGAACCGGATGATTCGGCCGGACTATCTTCTGTTCAGCCGGGCGATGAGGTTATGTTCCGAACCTGTTTATCAGGGCATAGGCCCCCCACCAATCCCTCTGTTTTTAATTACGGGCAATTTATTTTTCGCAAGGGCATTTCGGCAATCGGCTTTGTGCGCTGTGAAGATTTTGAACGAACAGGGCGCAGTTCCATTGTTCGCATAGGCGATCGTTTGCGAAACATCAGGAATAAAGCGCGCCGGGTTTACAGGGCATACGGAATTGAGGGAGAAAATTTGCAGGTGTTGTCAGCACTGACTCTGGGAATGCAAAATGAATTGAGTGAAGATGTCCGGGATCGTTTTATTCATTCCGGCGCCATCCATGTGCTTGCGGTTTCGGGCTTACATGTAGGCATTGTTTTTCTTTTTCTAAATTCGCTATCAGGTTTGTTTTTGCCCCAGCGAAGTATGGCCCGCCTCTTGATTGTTGTGTCAGGACTGATATTTTTTGCCATGTTGGCTGGAGGAAGTCCTTCTGTTTTCAGGGCGGTGGTTATGTTGTCGGTTGTTCAGGCAGGGCGGGTTTATCGCAGGGGTGGCAATATCTATAATTTGTTGGGGGTTTCAGCCTTTATAATCCTTCTTGTCAGGCCGATGTCCCTTTTTCATGTCGGTTTCTGGCTGAGTCACCTGGCAGTGGCCGGCATTGTGACGTTTTATCCGATTTTCCGGAGAGTTTATGCCGGCAGCAAACTTTTCATCCGCGGCCCTGGGGATCTGGCGTCAGTGTCTCTCTCAGCCCAGCTCGGCACTTTTCCGTTTTCGGTTTATTTATTTCGTGCCTTTCCTTCCTGGTTCCTGTTGTCCAATTTTTTTCTTCTGCCGCTGGTGGCACCTGTGCTGATTTTGGCAAAATTTTTAATTGGTTTTTCAGAGTTTCCTCTGCTGGCAGCCATGCTTGCCGGTGTGCTTGATGATATTCTCGGATTTATGAATGACATGGTTGCATGGCTCAATTCACTCCCTTCTGCTTATATTCAGGGATTGTGGCTAGGTGGAATGACCATGGTTTTATTATATCTTCTGATAGCTGTTGCAGGCTTGTGGTGGCATCATCGAAATGTGGGTTTTTTAAAACAGGCTCTTGTACTCTTTCTGGCTGTTGTGCTGGTCTCCGGGTTCGGCTATCTGGACAAACGGGGAACGGATGCTTTTGTCGTGTTTGAAGCCGGAAGAGAGAATGTTGTGGGGGTAATAAGGAAAGGAGAAGGTCGTGTTTATACTTCTGATGGCATGAACGAAAATGAACTGGCTTTTATTTCCAGTGGTTTTTTTTCTGAACATGCCCTGAAAACGGAACACCGTGGGTTGTTTCATAATGTACAGGTCAACGGGAAAATACAGGTTTTCCGGGGACCAGACGGTTTATACCTGGTGATTGGAGAAGGTTGTGTGGACAGGGTCCGTATAGAGCCAGCAAACTGGTATGAAGTATCAGGCGTGGTGCTTGCCGGCGAAGTGGAAGGAGATGTGCCGGCTATGATGGCGCGGTTGGATTGCCCGCGATTGATCGTCAGCGGCAAATATCCACCGTGGGAAGCAGAAAAATGGCTTGAAGATGTTCAGGCCATGAATGTTTCCCTTCACCGTATTTCTGAGGCCGGGGCATATTTGGATGTGCGATGATCGTTAGCCGGATGTAAAAGGGTTCAAAAATCTTGCATCTTTAATACGAAAAGTCTTTCCAATGTTTAATTTTATATTTTAATTTGTTCCGTTTAAAAACCAAGATGAGGAATTAGAAAATGGATATTCTGATAGCCGGAGCCGGAGAAGTAGGAACGCATTTGGCCAGACTTTTTTCAAATGTAGACCATGATGTGACGCTGTTGGATGAGGATGATGCCAAGCTGAGGCGGCTTAGTCGCCTGCTGGATGTGATGCCCGTGAAAGGCTCTGTGACATCGATTCGTGATCTTGTGGAGGCAGGGGTTAAGTCGGCCGATTTGTTCATTGCCGTGCCGCCCTACGAGGAGGTCAGCCTGCTTTCGGCGATGCTGGCCAAAAAACTGGGGGCCAAAACCACGATTGGGCGGATTAACAATTATGAATATTTGCTTCCCAAGAATTTAGAATATTTCAAGCAATTGGGAGTAGACGAAATGGTCTATCCCGAATATCTCGGTTCTCAGGAGATCATTGCTTCACTGAAGCAGGTGGGGACCCGTCAGCTTTTTGAATTCTCCAACGGACGCCTGCTGCTTCTGGCGCTTAAGATCAGGGACAATGCCCCCATTGCCAATCTGACCCTGGCCGAGGCATCAGCTCTTCATAAAGTGAATGATTATTATACTGTGGCCATTTATCGTGATGGCAAAACCATAATTCCGCGTGGCGATAATCGGTTCAAACATGGCGACCTGGCCTATGTGATTACGACAAGACCCGGAATTCCCCAGGTTCTCTCCGATGCCGGAAAGCAACAGTTTGATATCCATAACATCATGATCCTTGGTGGCAGCCGCATTGGCAAAAAAGTGGCCAAAGAGCTGGAAGGGCATTATAAAATTAAGCTGATTGATCTGAATCGTGAGAAAACACTCCGGCTGGCCGATACGCTTGAGCATACCCAGGTGGTGAGTGGTGATGGACGGAGCCTGGAATTGCTCAAAGAGGAAGGCATCAAAAAAACCGACGCTTTTGTGGCGGTGACGGATAATTCTGAGGTGAACATTCTGGCCTGTCAGATGGCCAAAAAAATGGGCGTCAGAAAAACAGTGGCCGAGGTGGAAAATATGGATTACATTGATTTGGCCGAGAACATTGGCATTGGGACGCTTATCAATAAGAAGCTGATCGCCGCCAGTTATATTTACCGGTATACCATGAAGGCCAGCGTCTCGCATGTAAAATGCCTGACGGCCACCGATGCAGAGGTGCTTGAGCTGACTGCCCGGCCCAACTCCAAAATTACCAAAGGGCCACTGAAAAAAATAGATCTGCCCAAAGACATGAATATAGGAGGTGTTACCCGCGGTGATAAGGTGTTTATTGCCAATGGGGATACCCGCATTCAGGCCGATGATAAAGTGGTGGTTTTTGCTTTGCCCTCAGGCTTGAAAAAAGTCGAGAAAATGTTTTCATAAGCTCCGGTTTGCAAAGCCGGATACATGGAGATGTCTGTCATCAAACCTTTTAGGTGTAGCTAAAACTGCAATTCTCCTTTTCCCTGCCGGATGACCTCGGGCTCGGGCCCTGCTGTGCAGTCGACTATTGTAGATGCTTCATTATCGCCGTATCCGCCATCAATAACAGCATCCACCTGGTCCTGATATTTTTCATGAATCAGTTCAGGATCGGTGGTGTATTCCAATACTTCATCGTCATCTTTTATGGAGGTGCTGAGAATGGGGTTCCCCAGCTGCCGCACGATTTCTGTGATGATCGGGTTGTGGGGGATGCGCAGACCGATGGTTTTTTTATTGCTTTTAAAGAATTTGGGGACATTGCTGCTGGCCGGCAAAATGAAAGTGAAAGGCCCTGGCAGGTTTTTCTTAACCAATTTGAAGGTAGAGCTGTCCAGTGGACGTGTATAGTCTGACAAATGACTCAGGTCCTGGCATATAAAGGAGAGGTGCTCTTTCCTGGGGTTGATCCCTTTGATTTGGGCAATTTTGTCCAGAGCTTTGGAATTTTTAATGTCGCATCCCATGCCGTAAACCGTGTCGGTGGGATAAATCACGATGCCTCCGTCCTGTAATATTTTAACGACTTTTTCTATTTCCTTCGGGTTGGGATTTTCTGGGTATATTTTTATCAGCATAACTTCTTATTTTATATTGTTCTCAAACAAATATAGCGAAATGTTAGATTCTGTCCCACTTCATTTTTCATTCTTCCCTCTTTTGTGCAACTAAATCATCAGATCCCATTTTTTATTCCATAGGTTTGATCAGAATTGGTTTAGTGTTCTGCAATCAAATAACCATAATGTTTCACCGGGACTTTATGTAATATTTTGCATCTAACGATTTCTTAACTATGAAGGTACACGTTTTGTTTCTTTTATCTATTGCCCTGTTGACAAGTTGTTCCAGGCAAGGCAAAAAATCAGACTCACCCAATCAGGGGGATGCCATGGATGAAAATTCCGAGGAAAAGATTTCTCAGGCCCCTTCTGCATCTTTCGATATGGAAGAAGCAGGACGAGAAGAAATGGCCAATTTGCTTGATGGGATCTGGTATGTGGATGATTATCTTTCAACAGTGGAAGAAACCCGCTCAGTCTGGGAAGCCACTCAAAACAGTGACGTATACCAAAACGTCATTTCGTGTTCTTTCTCCAAAGAAAACCTGATGAGCAGTTCGCCTATTGCGAATGGCGGTTCGATCCATCAGCAAGGTTTTGTTTCTAAATTGATGTGGGATGAGGAGGCAAAATCTTTTAAAAAATATCCCGATGGATACAATAATATAGCGGAAGAGCCTTTTGCGATTTATATACTCAATGATTCATTAATGGAATTTCGTTTTGATGATGGGCGCGAACCCCGGAAATACCGTAAAATGAAAGAAGGGGGGCTTTCCCGGTGGCTCAATAATCTTTTGTTTACGGGGACTTATGAACTTAAAGACGGAAGGCTTGTGAAGTTTCATTCTGATGGTAAGCTGGAATCGGATTCCGGTTTATTTCAGGCCAGGTATCATGTGGTTTATGATTTTTTCGGTTTATCTATGGATGCGATCAGGGTTACTCCCCGTTCAGCACCTGCTTCTTCCGGTCATCTTTTTCATTACAAGATGCTTGAAGACGGGTTTGAGTTTTATGAAATTGTAGGGGATATGGAAAAGGGATATGAATTGGGCAATTTTGCCAATACATTAAAACATACGGAAAAAGAGCTCCAATTTTCTCCTGAATCCAACCTTGAGGCTTCCACAAATTATTTTGATCTTCCTCCTGATGCTGCTAAACAGTTGAAAGAATTACTCGGCACGGATGATTTAAAAGTGTTAGATCAATCTGATCTTGAAGTAATGGAAGAATATCTTACAAGCAACCTTCTTTCCAGGTCACGGTTTGGGCCCCGCATCTCATCAAATTACTTTTGGTATGTTTACAATGCCTTGCCCGATTTTGTTTCCGGGGATGAAAGACACAGTGGGTATTATGCACATGCTGATGAAAAGGATTTGAATGCCCGGGAAAGATTGCTGGCTTACGCCATTTATAGAATTGACCGGAGCCCCGAAAATATACAAAGGCTGTTTGACTCGTTTAAGCCCCTAATACCCAAACTGGTTAGCCCTGCCACATACGACCGCATGAATGTCCGGGAAAAGGTCAATGGATTAATCCAGTCTTATGAAATGGTTACCAGCTTTGAAAATTACGAGGAAAAACTCTCGAAAGCCTATGCAGTGGCCGATACGATGACAGGACAATTTGTAGATCATGGCAGTCATCGGGAGTTTCGGAAGTTTGAAAATTCAGCTTACGGTTTTTCTGCGCATGATTTGAATATGCATGTCATGGAGCATTTATTACCCGAAGATCATGGACGAATCCACAATATGCCTGCCGACCCTTCTTTCTGGATGCGTCGCAATCATGAAGGAAATATGGAAGTCGTTTATTCAATTTTGCAGGAAATCCGGGAGATGTATTTGAATTAGCCCTGCTTACACATGAAAATAACGGTAGTAAGCATTTCATGTGTAAAATGATGTGCGTGGTTCAGCACGCACTAACAATGCATTTCAAAAAAAGACATAAAAAAACCCGTCTATTGTATAAACAGACAGGCTTCAGAGCGGGAAACGGGACTCAAACCCGCGACCCTCAGCTTGGAAGGCTGATGCTCTAGTCAACTGAGCTATTCCCGCGAGTGCACCGTAGCTTTTAGCGAAGGGGTGCATCACATTCCTCCTTTGGTTGCTACTTGCATTTATTTTCCTTTGCCAAGGCTTTGGAAAACGTTGTGGGGAGAGCAGGATTCGAACCTACGAAGGCTGAGCCAACAGATTTACAGTCTGCCCCGTTTGACCGCTTCGGTATCTCCCCGTTTTGTTTAAGATCGTTGTGCAAGTCTTGCAGTGCCTTGCGTTTGGGACTGCAAATATAGTAAAAAATATATTGTTCCAAACAATTTGGCAAAAAAATTTGAGCCAATAGAGGGACTCGAACCCCCGACCTGCTGATTACAAATCAGCTGCTCTGAACCAACTGAGCTATATTGGCAGATATTCAATTTTTTTCTGCACAACCCGCATTTTCAAAGATCATTTTGATCAATCTTTTGAGCCAATGGAGGGATTCGAACCCCCGACCGGCTGATTACAAATCAGCTGCTCTGGGCCAACTGAGCTACATTGGCGGGTGGGTAAGCTACCTATATCGCACCGCTACAACCGCCTACCCTTGCTGCCGTCAGGCCCTGGGGGAGTTCAGCGGGAGCTGGTCGTATAGGACTTACCCGGGCGCAAAAGTAGAAATTTATATTTTGCCGGCAAACATACACCTTGAAATTTTTTGAAGGGCTTTTCCCGTACTGATTTAATCGTTTTGTTATCAAGTTGTTTTCGATGTAATTTTTTTTGACTTTACTCCGCTTTGGTCGTCGTCAATTACTTTTTAGCTTACCATAAACCCCATTTCGATACATTTTGTGTATTTTAGCGACAAAACGGGTTGTTCTGAAAATATGCTCTTTCAATGTTTTCTTGAAACTTGTTTGAATAATAGATCGTTAAGTCTTAGATATAGAGGTTAGTAGCTCAGTGGCAGAGTCTGTAGTCAGTAGTGGCTCAAAGCTCAAAGCTGGAGAGAAAGGTTGCTCTCTTTTGCGACGTACCACGAAAACCAACAAAAATCTAAAGGGCAATTAACGGATTGTAGCAATCAAAAACCTGTGTTCACAATGGATGAAATGTCATCAGAAGAAAAGGAAGAACAACAAATTGAAATAAAAAAGCAAAAAGCCAGGTTTATTTTGAACCAGGGTGCCTATATGGGGCTGGCCCTGGCGGTGGCTTATTATATTACCCACGTCACAGGTCTGATGGAGACATTTTTCCATAACCTGCTTTCATGGGGTGTTTACATTGGGTTTATCCATATTTCCATGGTGCGTTACCGCGATCGTCTTCAGGACGGGCTTTTGTCCTACGGGCAGGGTGTGTGGCTTGGTACCCGCATGGGGTTTCTTGCCGGCATCGTCCTGGGCGCCTATTTGTTTCTGTATATGAAAGTGATTAATCCCGGTTATGTGGAGGAGATGATCGTTCAAATGCAGGAGACTTATTTGCAGATGGGGGTGCCTGAGAATGAGGTGGCTAATATGGAAGAAATGTTCAAATTAACGGCCAATCCGGCAATGATGGTTATCTCTGGTGTTTTAGGTGCCGGATTTACATCATTGATTTTTTCTCTTGTTATTGCCATTTTTCAGAAACGGAAAGGCGATCCTTTTTCTGATGCTATGAAAAACGTTGAATGATGGAGCTTTCGATTGTTATCCCCCTGTTTAATGAGGAGGAGTCCCTGCCGGAACTTGTCCAGTGGATCAATACGGTCTGTTCCCGGATGGATGTGTCATTTGAATTGATTCTTGTGGACGATGGCAGCTCCGATCATTCTTGGGAAGTTGTCCGGGAGTTAAAGGAAGGTTACGGCTTTTTGCGGGGCATTCGCTTCCGGCGGAATTATGGGAAATCTGCTGCACTCAACACCGGTTTTCAGATTGCAGAAGGGGATGTTGTCATTACCATGGATGCCGATCTTCAGGACGATCCGGAGGAGATCCCGGTGTTGTTTGATATGATCCGAAGCGGAAATTATGACCTGGTCAGTGGCTGGAAGAAGAAACGACGCGATCCGCTCAATAAAACGCTTCCCAGTAAGTTTTTTAACCGGACGGCCCGTATGGTTTCCGGGATTAAGCTCCATGATTTTAATTGCGGACTTAAAGCCTACCGGGGGGAAGTGGTGAAAAACATTGAAGTTTACGGCGAGATGCATCGCTATATTCCCATTTTAGCCAAACGTGCAGGATTTGGGAAGATTACCGAGAAAGTTGTCCATCATCGGGAAAGGCGCTATGGAGAAACGAAATTTGGTATTGAGCGTTTTTTGAAGGGGTTCCTGGATCTTTTGTCGGTTATTTTTATCTCCAAATTCGGAAGTCGCCCTATGCACCTCTTTGGGGCACTTGGCACCCTGATGTTCCTCCTGGGGTTTGGCCTGGCCATTTGGCTGGGGGCACATAAATTGTATTGTGTGGCCCACGGAATTGTGGCCCCCCTGGTGACCAACAATCCTTTCTTTTATATCGGGCTTGTTTGTATGATCCTGGGAACACAGTTATTTGTGACTGGCTTTCTGGCTGAACTTGTTTCCCGGAACCGCCCTGACAGAAATGTCTATTCTGTTTCGGAAGAGATCTGATGTTGTAAGCATAAGGAACTTTAATTCTATTGCGTCCCCGTCATTGCCAACGAGATGAAGCAATCTCCATTTCTTTTGCCGGATGATGGCATTTCAGCATTCAACGATCAATTCAAGGTATGAGTTTTTATCAGTCCATAGCACCATATTACGATTACATTTTTCCGCCTTCTGAAGCCCAGTTGGCATTTGTGAAAGACGAAACAGGGGGGCTGGAAAATAAAAGAATCCTGGAAGCCGGATGTGGTACTGGCAATTTGGCCCGCATGCTTGCCAGCCGGGGGGCTTATGTAGAAGGCATCGATCTGGATGATGAAATGGTCCGTAAAGCCCGGGAGAAATCGGCCGGGATGCACAACGTGCAGTTCAGGCAACTGGATATTCTCCATATTGATGATGTTTGGCCGGCTTCTTATTTCAACACCATCGTCTCTTTGGGCAATACCCTTGTTCATTTATCCGGCGTGCCGGAGATTACCTCTTTCTTTGAAAAGGTTCATCAACTTCTCAAACCTGGGGGACAGTTACTGGTCCAGGTCATTCATTATGATCGCATCCTTGAGCAGGAAATAGAGGGGTTGCCCACCATTGAGAATGAACAAATCCGGTTCGAACGCCATTATGATTTCGTGGAATCCGCTGCCAGTATTGATTTCAGGACCGTTCTGACGGTGAAAGCAACTGGCGAAGAGTTTCATAATGTGGTCAGGCTTTTTCCCGTTCGGCGGGAACAATTGGTTCGGGCCCTGAAAAATGCCGGCTTTTCTGATGTTCATTTTCAGGGAAACTTTAAGGGGGATCCTCTCAGTGGCAATTCCGTGCCTCTGATCTTTTCTGCAAGGTCCTGAAAGAAAAAGGAGAGGTTTATTATTCTTTGGATGTCAGCATCTCCGCTACTTTTTTGTCTACGGGGAGTGTCAGATCTTCGGGGGTGAGACTTGATAGGGGCAACCAGCGAAATGACTGCATTCCGTTTTTCTTCTCTTCAAAATCAAACTTCTTTTTTGAGATGAACAGACCATGCCCCCGGGGCAACTCGAAACGATAATAAATGCTGATGAGTTGGGTATTGTCGTAAAACCGTGTGGGTTGAAAAAAATCGGTGGTGTAAAAATGGTCGATTACTTTAATGTCGAGGTTCATCTCTTCCCGGCACTCCCTGATAAGGCAGTCTGGTGGTCCTTCCCCATATTCCAGTCCACCACCGGGAAATTTTGTCATATACATATCCATGACGTATTCGTCACTAACGAGCACATACCCGTTTTCGATGCAGATGCCGTAAACCCGTATATTGAAACAATGTCTTGAAGTCATGAGAGATAGAAAAAACCGGGGCCCTTCTCAGAAGATTGTAAACCGCGAGAAAGAAATTTAAAATTAAATCCGGGCCCCGGCATATCTTAATTTGCTTACAACAAATTTAATGATTTCATCGGGATTGTCAGGCGAAAACCACGAAATTTCCTCATCGCGGCGAAACCATGACAATTGTTTGCGTGCATACCGACGGGTGTTTCGTTTGATCAGCCGAATGGCTTCGTCTTTTGATATCTCCCCGTCAAAATACTGAAACAGTTCTCTGTAGCCTACAGTATTCAGGGCATTGAGTTCTTTGTGCGGGTATAAAGCTCTGGCTTCTTCCTCCAGCCCCTGGTCGAGCATCTTGTCCACCCTTTGGTTGATGCGCTGGTGCAAAGCACTCCGATCCATATCAAGGGCTGTTTTGATGATCCCGAAAGGCCGATGCTTCCTTGGATTGGTGCGGAGCCGGGAGTAGGGTTGTCCCGTCATCAGGCACATCTCAAGGGCATGAATGACTCTTTTGGGATTTTTCAGGTCAACCTGACGGTAAAAATCCGGGTCCAGCAGTTTCAACTGACGACGAATACTCTCTATCCCTTCTTCATTATATTGTTTCTGCAGATCGTCTCTTAATCTTTGGTCCACCGTGGGAAGCTCATCAATGCCATGGCAAAACGCATCGATATACATCATCGATCCGCCGGTCAGGATAGCCACATCAGCCATTTTCAGGAGATCATTGGCGATGGAAAGGGCCTCCTGCTCAAATTCATAAGCATTGTAATATTCCATAATGGAACGGGTTCCAATGAGATGATGGGGAACCATTTCCATTTGTTCCGGGGTAGGGGCAGCGGTCCCGATTTTCATTTCCCGGTATATTTGTCGGGAATCGGCCGAAATGATAGAGCCCCCCAGCTGACGGGCGATTTCAATGCTAAGCCCCGTCTTTCCGATGCCGGTTGGACCGGTGATGATGATCACATTTTTTGGCTGCTTCAAAACAAATCCTCCTCGTCAATCACGTCATCGTTGCCGATGTCGTCATGGTCGGGATTTTCGTCTTCATTTTCGTTGTCATTGAATAACTCTCCCAGATCGATTTCGCTGATGTCCCCGTTTTCCAGGGCATCTTTATCAAACTGTTGTGGAGGGTTTCCCTGCCGTCTGATGCATTGGGGGATTTCAATATTTCCGTTGCTTATTTCGAAAAGCTCCAGAAAGAGCGCCCTCTCAGCAAATTGATCGAATACATATAAAAGACGTTGTTTCTTTTCGGTGAGAAGTTCCCCCAGTTTGGTGGATTCCATAACTTTAATCCCGGGCACCAGTCCGTCAGTCATATCGATGAGTGTAATCTCGGTCTCCTTGTGCCAGTTCTTGTCTGTGATGAAAAAAGATGTCATCTGGCCGTCTTCATATCCCAGCTCTTCTATCAGGAAATTATGCATATCAAGAAAGGTGGCTCCGCTGTCAATGGCTAATTCTCTGATGAATTCATCGTTTTCATTTGATATGATGCGAAATTTGTATATCATCTTTTCTCCGGTCCTCTTTTTTATTGACAAATTTAGATTGGAATTGTTTAATCTTCTGTAGTTGATTCTGCACTATCAAAACGAAAAATGCGGGGATTTGTTACAAAAATGTATTAATTTCCGCATTTTTGGTTCTCTGTATGGCAAAACTAAAATTCTTTCCGAAAATGAGCTCTAAGTGCTGCGAAAAACATTTTGCAGTTTTTTCCGGACAAAGGCATCGAGTTCACGGTGCTAAGAAGATATCTGTTTCTGTTTTCCGGTCCTTTTTACTTATTTCCGGTTTTTTGACCATGTCTGGCAACCCGATGGCTGCCAGCGATGGATTTGTAAGCGGAGTCGATACAACAACTGCTTCGACAGGTGTTTTTGATCGGGTTGCTGGCCTTGGGGAGAATGTGATAAACCACATTACCTGGGAGTGGGATAGAACGGTTTTAACGGTTTATCCGGTTGTGGGGATGAACCCCCGCAGTGGCTTTGTTTATGGTGTGATGCCTGCTGTAAAATGGGACAGTCAAAGGCAGGGGAAAACCAATACATTAACCATAAATGCCGAAGCTTCAACACGGGGACTGAAGCAATTGCAGGTGGAGCATGAATGGTATTTTCAGGAGCAATGGGTGACCAGGGGGAAGTCTTTAATCGGCAGCAGAGAAGATCAGTTTTGGCCAATTGGGGAACACTATGATTTTTTCTTTAGCAGGAAAGAGATGAGGTTGGATTGGTTTCTCCTGAAAAACCTGACTTCTTCATTGTGGGGGGGCGTAGAGTTGTTGTGGGGCCGGAACAGGTTTCCTGGTGCCCTCTTTCCCGAAGATGCTGAAATTTTTGGGAGAGAGGGTGGTATGGTTGCAGGAATTGGCCCTGCACTTGTTCTTGATAACAGGCAACGTACCCTGGCCCCTTCACAGGGAAATCTGGTCGAATTGATCTATTTATTTGCCGGTCCCCGTGGGATTGGAGATTACAATTACCATCGCTTCACCCTTGATGCCCGTCGTTATTATTCCAGAAAGAAAAACGGGGCAGTTTGGGCATTTCAGTCAATAGTGGATTTGTCCGGGGGGGATATCCCTTTTTATGAAGCTCCCCAGCTTGGCGGAAAAGAGCGGCTTCGGGGAATTGGTCATCCACTGAGACAAACCGGCCAATCGGTCTGGCTGGTTCGGGGTGAGCTGCGACAACCCGTTTGGTGGCGCATGGGAGCTGTGTTTTTTGCAGGCTTGGGAAAGGCGGATGATGATCTTTCGCAACCTTTCCATGAGGTTACCGGCTCTGTGGGTGGGGGCGTGCGTTTTCGCATTTTGCCTGATGATCCATTGAATGTGCGTTTCGATTTTGGGGTCTCTACATTAAATACAACCGGCTTTTTTATTTCTCTCAAAGAAGCTTTTTGATGGGATGTTTTTTAATTGAGTTTTTTTGCAAGACACCTTGCGCTTAAACATGCAAATTACAGTGCTATGCGCATTCTGTCTATAATAACATGCGTTTTTCAGAAGGCGCTGATTCGGGGTCAGCAGGCGCTTTTCGTTTAGTAGTTCTACAATCAAAAAATCTAACAATCTCATGTTTCGGTGGTTTTTGA
>JBNJDH010000016.1:0-20020 GCA_051744695.1 Bacteroidota bacterium
CTGGCCAGAGATGTTCATGAAGCCCCATGTGAGCGGGAATCCATAAAACGGGGGAAAGTTCAAAACCTACCAAACGGTCGAGTACCCGTCTGGCCTGCTGGGCATTTACCAGGTTCTGGTCAATCCCGCGCGGTTCTTCAATCGCCTTTTGAATGGCATCTTTTGTGATTTCATGAAAAACGATGCGCCGGGTTTTTTCTTCCGGAAGCTCCAGCACCTCACTAAGATGCCAGGCTATAGCCTCTCCCTCGCGGTCTTCATCAGAAGCGAGCCATACAGTTTTGGCATCTTTCGATAAAGACTTCAGTTCTTTGACAACTTCCTTTTTATCATCAGAGACCACGTATTGAGGTTGATAATTGTTTTTTAGATCAATTCCAAAATCTTTTTTTTCTAAATCACGGATGTGACCGAAGCTGGATTTGACAAGAAAATCCTTTCCCAGGAATTTTTCAATCGTCTTGGCCTTTGCAGGTGACTCCACAATAACCAGATTCTCTTCGTTTGCCTTCTCTTTTTTCGCCATCTTCTATTTTTTGGTGTTTTGCCCCTGGAGGCATATTCATTTCGGGGGCCAAATTTATAAAATATTGTTAACAGCCATCAAATATCGCAGCCCTAACGTTATTCAATAATTGCCCGATGATCAACTTTCCCCGTATGACGGCCAACCCCGGGGAAATGAAAAACCATCAGCAAAAGACTGGTGGGTGGTTGTTTGATTTTTTGTATTTTTACATCAATTTTCCATGCAATAGAACGTTAGAATTTTTAGATGCCCACCCACCCAAAAGGCAGTGAGTGCAAATCGTATGGCATTTATATTTTTTGTTACAACACATGCAAATTTCACACAACTGGCTTGTAATGGATTACCATGATTCAACGAACTGTTGCCGTGTACCAAATGCATCACACAAACAATTGTTTTTTTGGATATGGTCCGCTTTTTGTCAGCCAAATTGAACGGTCTCATACAAATTGAGCCGTTATCCGGACTCAACCAACAAATAAAAAGAAAATATCTCAATAGTACTGAATAATGGAACAAGGTCAGACAAAAAAATATGTACATTGGTTGTACGGCATTTTCTTTGGGATTGTGGGAATAACAATCTTTCTGTTTATCCTCATATCCAAAGGGGCTTTTGGATTCATGCCCACTTTTGAAGAATTGGAAAACCCCCAAAGCAACCTCGCCACCGTCCTCTATGATGATGATGGAGATGTTATGGGCAAGTTTTTTCATGAAAACCGCACCAATGTAGACTATGAGGACCTCAATTCTCATGTGGTCAATGCCTTGATATCCACCGAGGACATTCGATTCTACAAGCACTCCGGCATTGATGCGCGCGGTCTCGGGCGTGTTTTTCTCAGGACCATCATCCTGGGTCAGGAAAGTTCGGGAGGTGGAAGCACCATTACTCAACAGCTGGCCAAACTTCTTTTCCATAATCCGGCCAGAAACATCTGGGCACGAAGCCTTCAGAAATTAAAGGAATGGGTCATTGCCGTAAAACTTGAACGCAGTTATACCAAGCGGGAAATACTGACCATGTATCTGAATAAAGCCCCTTTTATTTACGACGCATATGGCATTCAATCGGCTTCTCACACTTTCTTCAGCAAGCCCCTGGATTCAATAAAAGTCGAAGAAGCGGCATTGATGGTGGGGATGCTGAAAAATCCTTCTCTGTACAATCCGCTAAAAAGGCCGGATATCACTCAAAACAGGAGAAATGTGGTGCTTAGGCAAATGCAAAAAGCAGGTCACATCAAACCGGAAGAATTCGACAGCCTGAGGCAATTGCCGCTTGGAATTAAATTTCAAAGAGAGGATCACATACACGGATTGGCGCCCTATTTACGTGAATACCTGCGAAACACCCTTACAGCCTCCAAACCCGAGAGAGAAAATTACACCTCATGGCAGGAACAACAATTTATTGAGGATAGCTTAGCCTGGATTAATGATCCCACATATGGCTGGATAAACAAAAACCTGAAAGCCGACGGAACCAAGTACGACATTTACAGTGATGGCCTTCGAATATACACCACCATCGACAGCCGGTTGCAACAATATGCCGAAGAAGCCGTCGCTCAGCACCTGGGAGAAGACCTGCAACCCTTGTTTTTTGAAGAAAAGGAAGGCAGAAAAAGGGCTCCTTTTACTGAAAAGATTAACCAGGAAGAGTATGAAGGAATAATTAAAAGAGGTATGCGCAACACAGATCGATACCATCTTTTAAAAAACCAGGGCGTATCCGAGGATTCTATAAAAGAACATTTCAAAAAGCCGGTGAACATGCAGGTATTTTCCTGGGATGGTCCGGTTGATACGGTCATGTCTCCGCTGGATTCCATACATTACTACAAATCATTTTTAAGAGCAAGCATGCTTTCCATGGATCCTCATTCGGGACATGTTAAAGCTTATGTGGGTGGTCCTGACTATGGTCATTTTAAATACGACATGGTCTCCAAGGGAAAACGACAGGTCGGATCAACCATTAAACCTTTTGTTTACACCCTGGCCATGCAGGAAGGACTGACTCCCTGCGACATGGCCCCAAATATCTCACAAACCTTTCATCTGCCCTCAGGCAAAACCTGGACACCCCGCAACCCGGGATCCAAAAGAGAAGGAGATATGGTTTCTCTTAAATGGGGACTGGCCAATTCCAACAACAACATTACGGCCTGGGTCCTCAAACAATTTAATCCCCAGGCGGTGGTCAATCTCATAAGAAATCTGGGCATCAGGAGCCCTATGGAGGCGGTGCCTTCCATTGCCCTGGGTGTTCCCGAATTTGGTCTGGACGAAATGGTGCCGGCCTATTCGACCTATGCCAACAAAGGTGTTCACTCCAATCCCCTTATGATCACACGGATCGAAGACCGATACGGAAATGTGATCTCAAGCTTTACCCCGCGTAAACAGGAAGTATTGAGTGAAGAAACCGCCTATTTGATGCTTAACCTTCTGGAGGGTGTGGTCAATCAGGGAACCGCCGTCAGGTTACGTTCGCGATATGACATTGAGGCCCAGATTGCCGGCAAAACCGGAACCACCCAGAACCACTCCGACGGATGGTTTATGGGCATTGCACCCGAATTGGTCACAGGCGTATGGGTTGGTGGTGAAAACAGAGCCATACACTTCGACAATCTGGCAATAGGCCAGGGAGCCAACATGGCACTTCCCATCTGGGCCATCTACATGAAAAAAGTTTATGAAGATGAGGACATTCCAATTACCCAGGAGGATGAATTTGAAGAGCCGGTTAACTTCAATATAAATCTGGAATGTCCGGACGAGGATGCCCCTGTGGATGAAAGGGAATTTGAGGGTCAGGATTCCACCTACACCGAAGATGATGAATTTTTTTAACCAAAAAGGATACGAAAAGCCTCTTCAATTCTTCCGGCTTTCACCACCTTGATCTGACGATCATCAAAGTTGATGCTGCGATTGTAGGGAGGAACAATGATTGAGCGAAAGCCAAGCTTTTCGGCTTCGCTTACCCTTTGCTCAATTCGTGTGACGGGCCTGATCTCACCGGAAAGTCCCACTTCACCGGTCAGGCATACATCCTTGGGAATATTCAGATCGGTATTGGAAGATAGTACGGAAGCCACCACGGCCAGATCGATGGCCGGATCGTTAACTTTCAGGCCGCCGGCAATATTTAGAAACACATCTTTGGCGGCGAGTTTGAAACCGGCTCGTTTTTCCAAAACAGCCAACAGCATATTCAGTCTGCGCAAATCAAATCCCGTTGATGAACGTTGCGGCGTTCCGTAGGCGGCCGTTCCGGCAAGTGCCTGCACTTCGATCATAAACGGCCTGATGCCCTCAAGAGCAGCCGCAATGGCAATGCCACTCATCTCTTCATCCTGATGGGCCAGCAACATCTCTGAAGGGTTGGCAACTTCCCGCAGACCATCTCCCTGCATCTCAAAAATCCCGATCTCGGATGTTGCCCCGAAACGGTTTTTCCCGGCACGAAGGATCCGGTACATATAATGACGGTCGCCTTCAAATTGCAAAACCACATCCACGATATGCTCCAAAACCTTGGGACCGGCCAGATTGCCTTCTTTGTTGATGTGTCCGATCAGCAGCACCGGGATGTTTTTCTCCTTCGCCACTTTCAAAACGGAAGCGGTACACTCCCTGATCTGAGACACACTGCCGGGGGCTGAATCCAGTGTTCCCCGCTCCATCGTCTGGATGGAATCGATCACGACCAGTTCAGGCGCCACATTTTCTATTTGTGTAAGGATTTGTTCCAATGATGTTTCACCCAGTAGCAAGCAATGTGAACCTTCATTGTCACTCAGGCGATCGGCCCTTAATTTAATCTGCTGGGGACTCTCTTCGCCTGAAACGTAAAGCACTTTACGGCCACTCAGTTGCAGCACCATCTGCAACACCAGTGTAGATTTTCCAATGCCGGGTTCGCCACCCAGCAAAACCAGGGAGCCGGGCACCAGACCACCCCCCAGTACCCGGTTGAGTTCATTGATGCTCGTATCTATGCGGGGCACGTCATCGACAGTGATATCGGATACAGGCCGCGGCTTTTGCTTTTCTTTACCGGACGAGAAATGAAGCCTTTTGTCTTTGGCATTTCCGGTAATGCTCACCTCTTCCACATAAGTATTCCATTCACCACAGGCATGACAACGCCCTACCCACTTAGAAGATTCGGCGCCACAATTCTGACAGACAAAAACGGTTTTGGATTTGGCCATACTGTTCAAATTTGAAGTCAGGGACAAACTTAAACTTTTTTCACGAACCAACTATAAAGGTGAAAATATCTGCAGAATCGAAAAATATTGCCGGGGAAACTTTAGCAGAGATTATTGCAAATAAAAACCCCGGCGAACCGGGGTTTATTTCAACATGAAAAAATCTTACGCTCATTCCTTAAGCCGCTGTCATATCAGCTTATTGGTCGATGTATCGGGAAATACAAACACTGGCGTGTATTTCCTGGCCTCCTCAAGCGACATCGAAGCATAAGTGATAATAATAACAATGTCTCCCACAGCCACTTTCCGTGCTGCGGCACCGTTCAGGCAAATCACTCCCGAACCCCTTTCGCCTTTGATCACGTAAGTATCAAGACGTTCGCCATTGTTATTATTGACCACCTGCACTTTCTCATTCTCAATTATGCCGGCGGCGTCCATCAACTCTTCATCAATGGTGATGCTGCCCACATAATTCAGATTCGCTTCAGTGACCGTAACGTTGTGTAATTTAGATTTGACAACCTCAATGTTCATCACTACGGATTTTGTAAACCACGTTATCAATGAGTCGGATTTCTCCTGCGCGAACAGCGATGCATCCAACAATGTAATCACTTTCAGTCCAATTGTCAACGGGTTGTAAAGTATGCCCGTCCACAATTTCAAAGTATTCTACGTCCAGATCAGGGTTTGAGTTTATTTTTTCAATAACATTATTTTGAACCTCCCTGACGGTTTTTTCCTCTACAAATTTACAAGATTCAAACAAAGTATTTGCTATCAACGGGGCACTTTTTCTTTGTTTTTCCTTTAAAAGCAAATTGCGCGAACTCATTGCCAATCCGTCAGGTTCACGTACTATAGAACCTGCCACAACTTCCGTTCCAATATTTAACTGTCGGACCATATCCCGGACAATGGCAAGTTGCTGAAAATCTTTTTGCCCGAAATAGGCTTTATCGGGTTTTACTATGTCAAACAACCGACTGACAACCTGGGCCACTCCATTAAAGTGGCCGGGCCGGTGTTTCCCCTCCATACCCTTATCGAGCGGTCCAAAGTCAAACACCCTTGTATCGGGCTCCGGATATACCTCTTCAACAGGGGGAACGAATAGAAGTTCACAGGGAGTGGCTTCCAGCTTCTCCATATCGGCTTCGAGATTACGGGGATATCTTTCCAGGTCGTTGGGATCATTAAACTGGGTGGGGTTGACAAATATACTCACCACCACCACATCACATTCTTGCCCGGCCTTTTTTACCAACGACAAATGGCCTTCATGCAGGGCGCCCATGGTTGGGACAAAGCCAATAATGTCTCCCTGTTTCCTGCGAGCTGAAACCCGCTCTTTCAAAACTTCTGATGTCTCGATCAATTCCATAATTTATCTCTACAAATGCAAATGACAGGATTCCCCAAAAAATCGCCTAAGATGCTTCTGGTCAATATTCAACATTAAGCCAACACGTCCACAAGCCGGTTTCCGGATTGAAAAGGTGGCAAAATAAAAAAATATTATCATTGGATGTACCCTTTCTCCCCGAAAATATTCCCCCTTTTTTTAGAAACAGCCTCAATCCAGTTTCAGAAGCTCTATTGTCCGGAGAATATATTTAAAAAGTGGTAGATTGCTTCACTTCGTTACCAATGACTTTGATCATCAGGAAGCAGAGTGATGGGCACCAATTCGTCTCATTCAGCATCAATGATTTACCTTGCCGGAAAACCTCCGAAATCCGGGAAAAAATTCTTTCATCACCCTGCTACAGGACAATGTTCTCTTACATTGAAAATCAACACCAAAGGAAAAATTGAAAAAGCCACAACTTTGTTTAGATACCAGATTTTTTGTACTTTTGTACCACATTTATCCTAATATATCCTTGAAAGATGGAAAACAACAAGGTCTTATTCATTTCGCAGGAAATCACTCCCTATCTGCCCGAAACTTCCATGTCGATGCTTTGCAGAAATTTGCCCCAGGGCATTCAGGAAAGAGGCAAGCAAATCAGGACATTTATGCCACGTTTCGGCAGCATCAACGAACGGCGCAATCAACTCCACGAAGTGATCCGCCTGTCAGGGATGAATCTCATTATTGATGACACCGATCACCCACTTATCATCAAGGTTGCATCGATTCAGGCTGCCCGGATGCAGGTTTATTTCATCGACAACGAGGATTATTTTTCCAGAAAAAACACTGTTGCCGATGATGATGGCAAGGAATTTGAAGATAACGACGAACGCATTATCTTTTTTGCACGGGGTGTTTTGGAAACGACCAAAAAATTGAGATGGGCACCCGATGTTGTTCATTGCCAGGGTTGGTTTACCGCACTGGCCCCCCTATACATCAAAAAGACCATGAGTGATGATCCGTATTTTTCGGGTACAAAAGTTGTTTATTCAGTGTTTGATGACGATTTCCAAAATGATCTGGATCCGAAAATCAAGCAAAAAATCAAACTGGAAGGCATCAGCGATAAAGATGTGGAAGTCCTGAATCCCGCCAGTTTTGCCAACCTGACCAAACTGGCTATAGATAATGCGGACGGCATAATAAAAGGTTCCGAAAATATTAACCCCGAAGTTGAACAATACATCAAAGATTCGGGGAAACCATTTCTGGAATATCAGCCGGAAGACAAATACATCGACGCATACAACGAGTTTTACGACAGCTTGTAAAAAGAACGAAAGAAAACAGATTTGACATCTATGCTAAAAAAAAGAATTCTCCGGCAACCGCTGCCCTTTATACTAATAATCCTTGTAACGGTACTGGCCTCCTGCAAAGATGACACCGGGAACCTGGGACTCGATGTCCTGCCCAAAGATGATCTTTTCACAGGCACCGACACCTCGACAAATGTCATTGCCCGCAATATTGATCCCGGCAAACTGCGAAGTGATGATGCGGAATATGCCATTATCGGAAGCGTGGACGACAAATTTGCCGGTCAGACTTCCGCCTCATTCCTTTCACAAGTAAACACGGGCGCATACATCGATTCCGTCTTCAACAAGAGTGAAGACTACTATGTCGACTCACTTGTCCTGAATCTGGCCTACGCCAGGAACTGGTGGTTTGGTGATAAAGACGCCCGGCATAAAGTAAATGTTTATCGCCTGAACACCCCTCTCTCTTTTACCCAAAGCTATTATTCCGGGATGTCGGTAGAAGGAATGTATGATACCGAGCCCATAGGTGAAAGAATTAGCAGCGGATGGGATGCACTCCCCGATTCAGTATGGGATGATGATGAGTATGTACATCAATGGCAGTTTCGCCTTGACGACGAGGTGGCAAAGGAAATATTCAACTATCCCGAAGAAACGCTGGAATCGCGCGATGCCTTCAAAGAGGCTTTTAAAGGAATAATGGTGCAGTCAGAACTGGTCAGCACCAATTCAGCAGGATCACTGATCACGCTTGACATCCTCGCCAGCCAGTCAAACATGACCCTTTACTATTCATATTACGAAAGAGATGAGGACGGAGAAGTTACAGATACCACCCATACCTCATACAAGTTTCCTATTAACAAGGAGTGTGTCCGCATCAATCGTTTCGATCACAACCATAATGAAGCCATAGAATTCGATGATGCCCAAACTGAAAATCTGGTCGCCCAGGGAATGGCCGGAAGTTACGTGGAGTTTGACCTGGAGGAAAGCATTGATTTCAAAGAATGGGAAGAAAAGCTTAACACCATGGAAGAAGATCCAGAATACAATGGCATTAGCGCTGTAGACATTTATTTTGAAGCAGATACAACCCTCCAAAACGAAGACGAAGATTTTTATTCTCCCACACCTCAGTCTCTTCGCATTTACAACCTCAATGATGATGGGAACCTGGAAGAACCTTTCTATGAAACAGGTCAGGAAAGCGATCCGGTCAGAAGATGGTTTTCAGGGGGAAGTTTTAATGAAGAAACCAACGAATACAGATTCCGTCTTGCGGGTGAATATTTCAAAAGAATGGTTGAAGGAGAAGAGCCCAGAGGTCCTTATTACCTGGCCTCCCCCCAACCTATTTCGGACAATCGCCGGGTGATCCTGAAAAACACCCCTTCAGGAGAAAATCCAACCCCCAGGATGAGAATAAAGTATGTGACTATAGATAAATAAAAACAAAACAGCGGTTTAAAATATCAGTGGCTATTCAGCCCGGAAAACAATAAAGCGTCTTGTGTAAAAATTCATGCACAAGACGCTTTCTTTTTTGCCTGATTTATTCATGAATCAGGTTAAATTATATCCAAACATTCCGGCATTCATTTTTGACATTCCGGAAAAAACGGCATCAATGTTTCTACACAAAGAACCGAAACAGACCAGACCGCTAAGGGTCAGAAAATTAACCAATCACCCGGTAGAAATTACACAACACAACTGACAACCACATTACGTCGAAAAGTTTGTCTGATATTTTTAAAAAAACTATTTTAGAGCATTCAAATTATGAAATTCTTAACGGAAAAATTCGTTTCGACCCGATAAAAACTGGAACTATGACAAAAAAACTTCAGGACCTGACCGAAAAAATATACAATGAGGGGGTCCAGAAAGCCAAGGAAGAGGCCGATCAAATCATAGAGGAGGCCAAGAAAAAAGCTTCGTCAATAGAAGAAGAGGCCCAAAAGAAGGCCGAACAAACTGTTGAAGAAGCCAAAAAAGAAGCCGAAGAGACCAAAAAACACGTGGAGGCCGAAATGAAAATGGCCCTCGATCAATCGGTGGCCGCTCTTAAACAGGACATTGCCAACCTTGTCACCATGGAAGCCATTGAGCCCACGACAAAAGAACTTTTCGCAGACAAAAAATACCTTGGCGACCTGGTCTTGCGGGTAGTTGACGGCTGGATTCAAAAAGAAAGCATGGACCTGGAAGTCATCCTCCCCGAAAAAGACCGAAAAGAGATGGAAGATCATTTCAAAAAGCAACTGGCCCACCACCTTAACAAAGGGCTCACCCTTACTTACTCGAAGAATGTAAAAGCCGGATTTAAAATCGGACCAGCCAACGGCAGCTACGTGATCAGCTTCACAGACGAGGATTTCAACAATTTCTTCAAAGCCTATCTGCGTCCAAAATCCACCGAACTTCTTTTTGAAAAACAATAACCATGTCTAAAGGTTACTATTATCTTGTTGCCGGATTGCCTGATCTTGTTCCAGAGGAAAAAAAATTAGTCTTTTCTTCCTCCGCATTCAGGGAGATGATGGCAGATGAATTGGCGCCGCAAGATTTCGAATTGCTGAAAAGTTTCTATCTGCCCTTTGATCATGAAAACCTGTTGAACCTTTTCTTTCAGGAAGAAAAAGAGTGGGACGAACGGGGCAATTTCAGGAAAGAAGAATTGGAGCCACTGGTCGACAGAAAATTGGTACATACCGCTGATATGGAATCATTTCCTTCCTACATGGAAGACTTTGTTTTTGCCATGCACGGCGAAGAGGCCTCAGATAGCCGGGTAAAAGCTGCGCGGCGTCTCAGTACCGATTACAACGACTGGCTCGACCAATCAGAAAACCAATTTGTCCGTGAGCTGGCCAAATACCTGCGCGACACATCCAACGTGCTGACGGCTCTCAACGGAAGAAAATATGAAATCAACTACGAAGGTGCCCTCATCGGGAACGATGATGTAACAGATGCCCTCAAAAAAAGCAGGGGGCGCGATTTCGGTCTTAAATCAGAAGTAGAACACATCGAAGACATTCTACAAACTTTCGAAATTGAAAACCTGAAGGACCGTGAACTCAAGCTGGATATCCACAAATGGAACTTTGTGGAAGAAGCCACTTTTTTTAATTATTTCACCGTGGAAAAAGTGCTGGCCTTCCTTCAGAAGCTTTTTATCGCCGAACGCTGGATACATCTCGATCCTGAAAAGGGACGCGAAATGTTTGAAAAATTGTTTAACGAATTGAAGTCGGGTTTTGAATTCCCCGAAGAATATACATTGAGCTATGGAAAAAAACGATAAAACAGTCGGTATTGTGTCCGGCATCATTGCCAACCTGGTCGTGGTAGATGTGGAAGACCCGGTTGGACAAAACGAGATCTGCTACGTAGCCCACGGGGAGGAAGAGCTGATGGCGGAGGTCATTAAAGTGACCGGTAAAAAGGCCTACATCCAGGTTTTTGAAAGTACACGCGGCCTTCGTCCCGGAAGTAAAGTCTACTTCGAAGGGCACATGCTTGAAGTGACCCTCGGACCGGGCATCCTCTCCAGGAATTATGACGGATTGCAGCATGACCTGGACAAGATGGAAGGCGTGTTTCTGAAGCGGGGGGAATATACTGACCCGCTGGATCATGATCAGAAATGGGCTTTTAAACCCCTCGCCTCTGAAGGTGATGAAGTGGAAGCCGGTAGCTGGCTTGGCGAAGTTCAGGAAAACGGCATGCCTCACCGCATCATGGTACCCTTTAAACTTGAGGGAACCTATAAAGTCAAATCCGTGGTTTCGGAAGGCGAATACACCATCGACGATGAGATCGCCGTCATCGAGGACAAAAACGGGGAAACCATTTCCGTGACCATGATCCAGAAATGGCCGGTGAAGATGCCCATCAAAACATTTACGGAGAAGCCGCGGCCATTTAAATTGCTGGAAACGGGTGTTCGCTGTATCGACACCCTCAATCCCATCACCGAAGGTGGAACAGGTTTTATCCCGGGACCATTCGGAACAGGAAAAACTGTCCTCCAGCACGCCATATCCAAGCAGGCAGAAGCCGACATCGTGATCATCGCCGCCTGTGGAGAGCGCGCCAACGAGGTGGTGGAAATTTTTAAAGAATTTCCCGAACTGGACGACCCGCGTACCGGACGAAAGCTTATCGAGCGCACCACCATCATCGCCAATACATCCAATATGCCGGTGGCTGCCCGTGAAGCTTCGGTTTACACAGCCATGACACTGGGAGAATATTATCGCTCCATGGGGCTGAAGATCCTTCTGATGGCCGACTCTACCTCACGTTGGGCCCAGGCCCTGAGGGAAATGTCGAACCGGCTCGAGGAATTGCCCGGTCCGGACGCCTTCCCCATGGACCTTTCGGCCATCATATCCAACTTTTACAGCCGCGCCGGATATGTGAATCTCAGTAACGGAAAAGCCGGTTCCATTACTTTCATCGGAACGGTCTCACCGGCAGGGGGTAACCTGAAAGAACCCGTTACCGAGAACACGAGAAAAGCCGCCCGCTGTTTTTACGGACTTTCGCAGGCCCGTGCCGACAGTAAACGATATCCGGCCATCGACCCCATCGACAGCTACTCAAAATACCTGGAATATCCCGAGTTACAGGAATCCTTGGCCAAAAGCATGGATGAACACTGGCTCGACAACGTACTAAAAGCCAAAGACGTTCTAATCCGGGGCAGAGAAGCCGATGAACAAATCAACATTCTGGGAGACGACGGTGTACCCATCGATTTCCACGAACGTTTCTGGAAAGCCGAGCTCATCGACTTTGTCGTGCTTCAGCAAGACGCCTTCGACGATATTGATGCATCCACACCACTGGATCGGCAGAAATACATGCTCGAAAAAGTTCTTGAAATTGTGGACACTGACTTTGAGTTTAAAAATTTCGAGCAGGTCGGCGATTTCTTTAAACGCATTATCAACCAGTTCAAGCAGATGAACTATTCGGAATTCGAATCCGATCGCTTCAAAGGCTTCGAAGAAGAACTTGGTGAAATGCTGAAAGAACACGCTGTTGAAGCAAAAGAGAAAGAAGCTGTCTAATATCCAAAATTATCCAGATAAAAGATCAGACTATGAAGAGTCAGGCATTTCAAAAAATATATACCAAACTTACCAGCATCACCAAAGCCACGGTGTCGCTGAATGCCCAGAACGTGGGTTACGACGAAATGGCCGTGGTCCATGGCCGCATGGCCCAGGTGGTGAAAATCGTGGGCGACGAGGTCGTCCTTCAGATATTTTCGGGTACTGAAGGGATCCCCACCAATGCGGAAGTGACATTTATGGGCAATCCGCCCCAGATCAAGGTCAGTGATGAGCTTGCAGGACGATTTTTCGACGCCTACGGAAACCCCATTGACGGAGGCCCCGAAATAGAGGGGGAAGTCCGGGAAATCGGCGGACCGTCGGTCAACCCTGTACGCCGCGAGCAACCATCAAACTTTATCGCCACGGGAATCGCGGGCATTGACCTGAACAACAGTCTTGTTTCGGGCCAGAAAATCCCTTTCTTTGCCGACAGTGACCAGCCCTACAACCAGGTAATGGCCAGTGTGGCCCTTCGGGCAAAAGCCGATAAGATCATCCTCGGCGGGATGGGACTTTCCAACGACGACTACCTCTATTTTAAACAGGTATTTGACAACGCCGGAGCGCTCGACCGCATCGTGAGTTTCGTGAATACCACGGAAAACCCGCCGGTGGAACGACTGCTGGTTCCGGACATGGCTTTGACGACAGCGGAGTACTTCGCGGTGGACAAAAACGAGAGTGTGCTGGTCCTTCTGACCGACATGACCCTCTTTGCCGACGCCCTGAGTATCGTGTCCAACCGCATGGACCAGATCCCTTCAAAAGACAGTATGCCCGGTTCACTTTATTCCGACCTGGCGCGGATCTACGAGAAGGCGGTGCAGTTCCCCGAAGGAGGCTCCATTACCATCGTGGCCGTCACAACCCTGTCCGGGGGCGACATTACCCACGCCATCCCCGACAACACGGGATACATCACCGAGGGTCAGTTGTTCCTTCGTCGCGACACCGATATCGGAAAGGTCATCGTGGACCCGTTCCGTTCACTGTCTCGTCTGAAGCAGCTCGTCATCGGAAAACAAACCCGGGAGGACCACCCACAGGTGATGAACGCGGCCATTCGACTTTATGCCGACGCGGCCAATGCCCGGACCAAGTTGGAAAATGGGTTTGACCTTACTGATTATGACGAGCGGACCCTGAAATTTGCTCATGATTATTCAGAAAAACTCCTGGCCATTGATGTGAATGTGGACACCGACACCATGCTCGATATTGCATGGGACCTTTATAACGAGTATTTCTCTGAAGCAGAAGTAGGGATCAAAAAAGACCTGGTGGACAAATACTGGAGAAAAAATTAAAGGAAGATTGTCCGCTCTTTTATTTGAAGAAACAAACCGGAACCTGTCATTTATCACAATTCGTGATGGGAGATGCAGGACTTCGGAGTATGTAGAACAAAAGGAGGAAGCAACGTGGCCATAAAATTTCAATACAATAAAACGTCGCAACAGATACTTGCCAAACAGCTTCGCATTCGCGAGCGGGCACTGCCGACCCTGAAAAACAAAGAGTCGGCCCTGCGGGTGGAGGTGAAAAAAGCGAAAGACAAATCTGCTGAACTGGACAAGAGCCTGCAGGAGGAGCTTGGCCTCTACGACGAGATGATGCGCCTCTGGAACGAGTTTGACCCATCACTGGTAAAAATCAGTGATGTGGAGCTTTCCACCAAGAAAATTGCCGGTGTGGAAACACCAGTTCTGGAAAAAGTGCATTTCGAAGTACGCGAATACAACATGTTTGAGCGTCCGACCTGGTTCCCCGACGGCATTGCCATTTTGGAAAAACTGGCGCGCCTTGCCATTGAGCGGGAGATTTTTGAACGAAAAATGGAACTGTTGGACTTTGCCCGAAAAAAAACCACCCAAAAGGTGAACCTTTACGAGAAAGTCCAGATCCCGGGTTATCAGGATGCCATCCGTAAGATTAAGCGTTTTCTCGAAGACGAAGAAAATCTTTCAAAGGCCGCTCAGAAAATTGTCAAGAATCGTCAACAAAATGCGGAGGTGGAGTCATGATCGTACCAATGTTCAAATATTCATTTCTGGTTTTTCATGCCGATTATGACCGGTTCCTGGATCATCTGAAAGACCTTGGGGTGGCCCATATCGTAGAACATCAGGAGGAGCCCACCGCCGAGATACAAGACCTTTACCGGAGGATCAGCGACATCTCCAAGACCATTAAGAACCTGGAAGCCCGCAAAAAACGTGTAGGTGAAGAAGAAACAGGAAAACTGCCTGAGCAATCAGGTGAAAAGTTAAATGAGCGCATCCTGGAGATCGAGACGGAACTGGAACAACTTCGTCAGCGTCTTTCTTCTCTTCAAAAAGAAGAAAAACAACTGGCCCCCTGGGGGGAATTTTCCCGTGAAGATGTCGAAAAGATCAGGGAAGCTGGGCTCACCTTCCGGTACCTGATGGTTCCGGAATCGAAGTACAACCCTGCCTGGGAGGAAAATTACCCGGTGGAGCTGATCTCCGAAAGCGAAGGATACATTTACTTCGTTTACCTGGATGATTCCGGGAATAATGAGCTTCCCGAAGCTTTTGAAAATGTGGACGAAATCACACTTCCTGAAAAAGATCTGAAGGAAGTTACACAACAGATATCGGAGACCAATCAGAAAATTGAGAAGCTGGAAGCTGAACTCAACACCATTGCAGTAAAAGGCCTGGAACTCCTGGAGCAATACAAACAGACACTCGAAGACCAAGTGGCTGACCTTAATGTAAGGTTTCAAACCCAGGAAGAAGTTGAAGGAAAAGTCAGGCTTGTAGAAGCATGGGTGCCCGAAGTCAAGACCGAAGAACTGGAAAAATGGGTTGACCAGGAGGACATCTATTATTTGAAAACAGAAGCCAAGGGGCATGACAAACCCCCTATTCTTCTGAAAAATAACCGGTATGCCCGGTTGTTTGAGCCGGTGAGTAAATTGTTCTCTCTGCCGTCTTACATGGAACTCGACCTGACACCGTTCTTTGCCCCGTTTTTCATGTTGTTTTTCGGATTCTGCCTGGGAGATGCCGGTTATGGCCTGCTATTGTTGATTGCCGCAGGCATCTACAAGCGAAAAGCTGCCAAAAACATGAAATCGATTATGACGCTGGTTCAGTTTCTTGGCGGAGCCACGGTCTTGTTCGGCATCATTACGGGCACATTTTTCGGAATGAATCTGATCGAAAATCCCCCTCAGTTTCTAATGGATTTCCGCAACATGTTCTTTGACAATGATCAGATGTTCACATTGGCGCTGATCTTCGGAGGCGTTCAGATCATCTTCGGAATGATATTGAAAGGAATCAATCAGATCCGTCAGCATGGTTTTGGCTATTCCCTGTCTACATGGGGCTGGTTGCTTTTGATCATTTCCTCGGGGATTTTTTACATGATGGACCAACAGACACCGGGTGAAGGCCATCTGTTTGGAACATGGCACCTGATATTGCTGGGGATTGCAGGCCTGGGCATATTCGTTTTCAACCATCCCCGACGCAACGTGCTGGTCAACATCGGCGCAGGTTTGTGGGATGCCTACAACACGGTAACCGGCGTGGTAGGTGACCTTCTCTCCTACATCCGCCTGTTCGCTCTGGGGCTGGCCAGTGCCATCCTCGGGCAGGTCTTTAATCAACTGGCATTTGACATGTCGCCGGAAATCCCGGTGCTTGGTGCTCTGGTTGCTTTGGTGATCTTGATAATCGGTCACAGTATCAATATCTTTATGTCGGGGCTGGGAGCGTTTGTTCACCCGTTGCGTCTGACATTTGTGGAATTTTACAAAAATGCAGGATTTATAGGAGGCGGTAAAGACTACAAGCCTTTTCAAAGAGTTAAGTAAATAAATTAATAACCTTAAAAATAGGATTATATGACTCCAATTGTGTTGGCCTATATAGGCATTGGAATAATGATTGCACTGGCAGGGGCCGGAAGTGCTTATGGTGTATCGTACGGCGGAAACGCGTCACTTGGCGCCATGAAAAAGAACAGCGATGCGTTTGGTAACTATCTTGTATTAAGTGCATTGCCGGGGACCCAGGGACTTTACGGTTTTGCCGGGTATTTTGTGATCTCCGGAACAGGTGTTTTGTCACCAGAGATTACAGCGGTTCAGGGCGCTGCCGTTTTGGGCGCCGGAATTGCCATGGGACTGGTTGGTCTTCTTTCCGGAATTCGTCAGGGACAGGTTTGCGCCAACGGTATTGCCGGTATTGGTTCCGGACATGATGTATTTGGAAGTACACTGGTTCTGGCGGTATTCCCCGAACTTTACGCCATTTTGGCTTTTGCCGCAACTTTCATGATCAGCGGAACACTTTAAAATCGCGATTTAAAAATTTTTTCAGAAAAGCCTGGTGTCTTTGATACCGGGCTTTTCTTTTTTGGGCAAAATGCAAACCGAGAATAAGCTTCCATATTTTATGTTCTTGTGATATATTATTCATAACTTTGCCATTCACAGGGAGTTATTGGTATTTATGTCACATGTATGATTGATTCAACAAGAATCTACCGATATTGACTACTCCCCTAAAGAGAGAATTCAACGATATTTCAGTATCCAATCCACCACTGTTTTTCAGTGGCTCCAAAAAGAAATTCAATAAATGTCAGAATACAGGACCTTAGACCCCGCCGAGATAGAAAAGCTCGAAGCACAGGGATGCCTGGCATCCGATTGGTCAACCATTTACGTAAAGGAGGGATTTGACCCCGTTTACGTGCGTCACACTTACTTTTCGGGAAAAATATACATAGGCAGACCCGACAGAACCTTCGATTTCCCCGGCGGCGTAGTGAAACATGCCGGCATTTCATATGCCACCATTCACAACACAACCATCGGGGACAATGTCTACATCAGTCAGGTACGAAACCAGATTGCCAACTATCACATCGAAAATGATGTGGTGATCGAAAATGTGGACTCCCTCACCACCGAAGGTCAATCCTGCTTCGGAAACGGAGAAAAAATTGCTGTGCTGAACGAAGCAGGTGGCCGGGAAGTACCCATGTTTAATGAGTTATCGGCCCATACTGCCTATTTAATCGCCTTTTACCGGCACCGCCCCGAACTCATTGCAAAACTCAATAAAATGGTGGAGGACTATGCAGACAATGTATGCTCTGACATAGGCACAATAAGCAACGGGGTGAGGATCATCAACTCCCGGACCATGATCAACATCAACATCGGTCAGGGCGCAGTGGTCGAAGGAATATACAGGCTGGTCAACGGCACCATCAACAGTTCTCCCGAGCATCCCACTTATTTTGGTCCAGGCGTAATTGCCGAAGATTTCATTGCAGCCAGCGGGGCTGAAGTTTCAGATGCGACGCTCATTTCCAAATGCTTCATCGGACAGGGCTGCAACCTGGGGAAGCATTATTCAGCAGAAAATTCGCTCTTTTTTGCCAACTGTCAGGGATTTCATGGAGAGGCCTGTTCTATTTTCGCAGGTCCGTACACCGTTTCACACCACAAATCAACTCTGCTGATTGCCGGTTACTACTCCTTCCTTAATGCCGGTAGCGGATCCAATCAAAGCAACCACATGTATAAACTGGGCCCCGTCCACCAGGGTGTGGTGGAAAGAGGCAGCAAAACCACCAGCGACAGTTATATGCTGTGGCCGGCAAAAATCGGGGCATTCTCCCTTGTCATGGGGCGACATTACCGGAACCCGGATACCTCAGCTTTTCCTTTTTCTTACCTGATCGAAAACAAAGACGAAAGCTACCTGGCACCCGGTGTCAACCTGCGTAGCATCGGCACCATACGGGATGCCCGGAAATGGCCCACTCGTGATCACAGAAAAGATCTGAAAAAACTCGACTTCATCACTTTCAACCTGTTAAGCCCCTATTCGGTGGAAAAAATGGTGCGGGGGAAACAGACCCTCGAAAAATTGCGGAAAATTTCGGGCGAAACATCTCAGTATTTCATGCACAACAATGTTAAGATCGAATCCAAATCCCTGGAAAGGGGAATTCAAATGTACCAGATTGGCATCACCAAATTTCTGGGCAACGGTTTGTTGAAAATGTTGGAGACATTGACTTTTTCTGACATGCAACAACTCAGGGGTAAGCTTACCCCGCGATCAGAGGAAGGTACGGGCGAATGGATCGACATGGCCGGGCTGATCGTACCCAAAAAGAAGGTCCTGGAACTCGTTGAACACCTCGAAAAAGGCGACATTAACTCATTCCCGGAAATGAACACCGTCTTTGAGAACTGGCATCTGCAATATTACGAATGGGTATGGAACTGGAGTTTTCAAACGTTCCGGTCTGAACTCAACATCGATCTGAGCAGGATAGATAAATCCACCCTTTTAAATTTCATAGAAGAGTGGAAAAAAGCTGTGGTCTCGCTGGACGAAATGATGTTTAATGACGCCCGCAAAGAATTTACCCTGAAAGCCCAAACCGGATTTGGCATGGACGGGAAGGATGAAGCCAGGCACGTGGATTTTGAGCAAGTTCGGGGCGCTTTTGAACAACACCCGGCAGTCCGTGACATTCTCTCCCATATCGATAAGAAAAAAGAGCTGGCAGAAAGAGTCACAAACAAAATCGGAAATCTGAAACAATAGACCGGTAGATTTTTAGATTTAAGATTCCTGCCTACCGGCAGGCAGGTAAGACGAATCGTATAATGATGATATACTGTAATTTAACACGGAAAACCTCAAAAAGTTAAACAACTAAATAACAAGGCATTGAAAAAGTTTAACGGACTATATCTGAAAGAATCGAACAATTAAACCTTATCCAGTATGTGTGGAATTGTAGCTTATGTAGGCGAACGGACCGCTTATCCAATACTCATCAAAGGACTTCAGCGTCTTGAATACCGGGGATACGATTCAGCAGGCATCGCCCTGATGAACGACGACATGCATCTATACAAGTGTAAAGGCAAAGTCAAAGACCTGGAAAACCTGGTGAAGGGCAAACAGATATCCGGATCCATCGGAATGGGACATACCCGCTGGGCCACTCACGGCGAACCCAGCGACCTCAACGCACACCCCCATCAATCGCGGGACGAAAAGTTCGTGATCATCCATAATGGCATCATAGAAAATTACAACCACCTGAAAAAGGAGCTAGTCAACCGGGGGTATGAATTCAAAACGGAAACCGACACAGAGGTGCTGGCCAACCTCATCGAAAACATATACCTGGAAAAACAGGTGTCCGCAGAACTGGCCGTCCGCCTTGCCCTCACAAAAGTTGTAGGCGCTTATGGGCTGGTTATTGCCTGTACCGATGAGCCCGGCCGTTTGATCGGGGCTCGAAAAGGAAGCCCCCTGGTCATTGGCATCGGAGAAAATGAATATTTCATGGCATCAGACGCCACCCCGATTATTGAGTACACAGATCAGGTGGTTTTTCTTAACGATGAAGAA
>JBNJDH010000017.1:0-19650 GCA_051744695.1 Bacteroidota bacterium
AAACACAAAAAATCCCCGCGAACTTTTATCTTTGTTGGACGTAAAGAAAGCTTAAAAACCTCACTACACGAAACCATGGTCTCCAATCAAAAACAATCGTCGCGTGCCCTGCTCGTTTTTTCGGGCATATGGATGGTACTGGTTATCATCTTTGCACTCTCATTCTTTGGACTTTTCGAATCGTCTATGTGGGTCCGTGCAGGACTCATCGGGCTCATCGGCCTTGTGGCCCTTTGGTTCTACCTGGGCGGGTACTACTACATCAGCCTGGAAATTGAAAACAACCGTGATTTGATGGTGAAATATTATAATCTTTTCCCTATGGGGCGAAGGTTTCAGGCTTTTCGCATACCGTTGAAACAATATCACCATCACGAAATTAAAACTGAGGCCGGCGGACTGAAACGTCAACTCATTCTATATCAGAAAATGCAGGGAGGCATTGCCAAGTATCCACCGGTAGGGCTATCGGCCATGGACAGAAAAGGAATGGAAGAAGTCACCGGTTTTTTGAAAAAGCTCGAGAACAACAAAACCTGAAAATGAAGCGGTAAGAAGAAATCATGTCCAGATATTTACTTATTATTCTCATCATTCTCTCTTGGATGAAAGGAATCCAGTCATCTGCCCAGTATCGCGAAGATGCCTGGATCGTCAGCCCCAAAATATCATTTGCAGATTATTCCAACCAGAACAACTGGTCGGACTACTCCATCAGTAAGGTTCCCCCAATATCGGTATTCGTCGAAAAGGGTCTCAACAGTTTTCTGAGTGCAGGGGGATCCATAAGCTACCATGGTGATCGCTACACCCACGACACCATCCCTGATAATGTGATGCGCTACCGAACATACGGGGCCGGCGCTGTTGCATCTGTTCACTATGCCCACTGGATCGAACAACTCAGCAACCACAAAATATTCCTGGGAAATTTCGATCTTTACGTGTCGGCAGCCCTGAGGCTGGCCATCCGAAAAACCGATGAACAACATCTCTGGCAGCCTGAGGAAGAGACATTCACAAACAACACGAGCACAGAAACCACCTTGCAGCTACAGCCAATTTTCGGCATTCGGTATTTTCTTAACGACCGCTTCTGTATGCTGGCTGAAATCGGAAAAGGCAATCCGGGCATGGTGACGACGGGGGTAAGTTGGTTTTTGGATTAAGGAGGGCAACTTCTGCTCGTTAAGTACGATTCACGATTTTTATTTATATTTGCCGGTGTAATCCCAACCCCGTATCACCGTGACAGAACAAGACAAACTGCAACACCGCATTGCATTGAGCCTGATCAAAGGCATCGGGCCCAAACTTGCCAGAAATCTCATTGCCTATCTGGGCTCCGAATCAGCCCTTTTCGAAGAAAAAATGCCTGTCCTGGCCAAAGTACCGGGTATTGGCCCCGCCCTCGAACAGCTACTCAGAAAAATTGACCGCCAGGACCTTCTACAACAGGCCGAAAAGGAATGCCAATTCATCGAAAAACATAAAATCACGCCCGTATTTTTTTCCGAACCGGCCTACCCGGGACGGCTTTCATTTTGTGATGATGCCCCGCTAATGGTCTACATTCACGGGCAAATCTGTTACGATGCCCCTAAAACCATTGGTATTGTCGGAACCCGTACACCCACAGACACCGGAAAAGAACTATGCGAGAAACTGGTGACCGACATGGCGGTCCGGCACCCCGGCACATTAATTATCAGCGGACTGGCTTATGGCGTTGACATCACTGCCCATTCCGCAGCCATAAAAAACGGTTTGCCCACCATCGGAGTACTGGCGCACGGGCTCGACCGCATTTATCCGCCGGGGCATAGGAATACTGCCCGTGAAATGATCAAGGAAGGAGCCCTCCTGACCGAGTTCATGAGCGGAACTCAGCCCGACAAACACAATTTTGTACAAAGAAACAGGGTCATAGCCGGACTGGCCGATGCCGTTGTGGTTGTGCAATCGGCCAGGAAAGGCGGGGCACTGATCACTGCCGAGCTGGCCCGGGACTACAACCGGGATGTACTGGCATTTCCCGGGCGCCCGGGCGATGAATTCTCGGCCGGCTGCAACCAGATCATCAAATCAAATATTGCCGCCCTCATCGAATCGGTAGAAGATCTGGAATATGCACTGGGGTGGGAAATCAAGAACAAACAACCCCAAACGGTCCAGGGCAATTTGTTTGCCACCATCGAAAACGCCGAACAACAAACCATCATGGAAAATCTCATCGAGGAAAAAGAAATGAACCTCAACATTCTAAGCCTCAAATGCGGCATGCCCGTCAGCAAATTATCGGCCACCCTCCTCGATCTGGAATTTAAAGGGCTGGTTAAAAGCAAGCCAGGAGGAATTTACCGGGCGGTTTTGACACCTTGATTCAGGGGGATTAACTTTTATATTATCAACATCCTGTTTAGTTAAGGCCTGCTGAAAAAAGAAGAGAAGCCTGCTGGTTGGTTTTATTCTGGCTCCTATAGAACACGAAGTTGTCTAAAAAGTTTTGTTTTTCAGAGTCCTTCGATGTAACTAAATTATTTTTTCATGAGATTAGCATGGGGCAGTGCCTCCGCTAAAGCTTCGGCGACACGCGAAACGCCCTATGACAAAAAGATATCCATTTTCTAAAGAGCCCTGAAAGGGCAAAAGATCATCTCTACGTTGACACAAAATCACGTTTTCCCGGAAATAATAAGATATAATCCAAAATTCAGGAACAAAAAAACGATTCATCTTTTTTCAATATTTTCCAAACCCTTTTGTACTTTTGTTCTTTCGATCAATCACAAATATTCAAAGAGATGAAGGTCACACTTAACGGCGACAGTGGATACGCCAAAATAGAATCTTACGACGACGAAAAAACTGAGGCCCTTAGCTCCCACTACAAGGAGATACTTGAACAATTGGGCGAAGACAGCTCCCGCGAAGGACTGGAAAAAACCCCTATCCGTGTTGCTAAAGCCATGCAATTCCTGACGCAGGGATACAACATGGACCCCGAGAACATCATCAGCTCAGCGATGTTTCGGGAAGACTATCAGCAAATGGTCATTGTAAAAGACATCGAACTTTACAGTATGTGTGAGCACCACATGCTCCCGTTTTTCGGGAAAGCCCACGTGGCTTACATTCCCCGTCATCATATCACCGGATTAAGCAAAATTGCCCGGGTGGTGGAAGCATATGCCCGGAGATTACAGGTCCAGGAACGCCTGACGACCCAGATCAAAGAGTGCATTCACAAAACACTGAACCCGCTGGGCGTGGCCGTGGTGATAGAAGCACAACACATGTGCATGCAGATGCGGGGGGTACAAAAGCAACACTCGGTCACCACAACATCCGATTTTACCGGGGCCTTTCTAAAAAATATGGCCACCCGCGACGAGTTCCTCAACATCATTCGTGCCTCACTCCACTAAAACCATAACCCGAAGTGATCAATTGTTGCTTTTCTCTTCAATGGTCTCTTCATCAAACACAAAGGAAGCATAGGAAACCGAAAATGCCGGGAAAAAACCCAAAGCTTCAGGTTCAACATTGCCGGGGGCATTAGCCGGCGGACCGCTGAACAAGGGATATTGCTCCCTCCTTTCACGCTGAACGCCATCTATAAAATTGTAATAAGATTTATCTATCGTACACATCTGGAGGATAATCATATCACCCGGCTCCATTTGATCGTGGTCGCTACCGGCATCGATGGACTGAACCCATACGCCGTCGGCACGGTTGCCATCAAAAAACTGATCACTGGCCAGACTGTATTCGGTGATATTATCTGAAATAAGCCCCCCATTTTTAAAAATCCGGAACATATAGTAATCATCCTCATCGGGTTGGTCTGAAGCATAAAGAAGGACCTTCCATATATCCCATTGTTCATCGTAAATTACGTCTATCGAATCGGCCTTATTAGGTTCGGGCATATAAGATGATGCGCGGTACGTTTCGGATTGTCCGTCATTATTAATATCCACTTCCCTGATTGTTAATGTATAAGTGCGGCCGGGCACACCGGCAAAATCTCCTGATGTCAGGTAAAAACCGGGCATTTCAGAAGCTTCATGCAATTCTTCCATCCGCTCCCCATCAGAAATGATCAATTCGGCACCACTAATAGTGGAGGAAGCAGAATCCTGAAAAAACGGCACAGATTCAGAAAGCCTTACAAAGTGCATTTTTTCTTCATTTGTCAACATACCGTCCACTACGAGCCTGCGGGTCGTTGACTCCAGCTCCATGTCAATGGTCTCGGTACATCCCCATGTCAACAAGAAAAGAAGAACAACGGGAACCAGTTTTACCGGAATTGTCAGACCATTCTTCCATTTTCCTGGCCGATTAGCGCATTGATTGTTATGTTTGGATACGATCATTGAGTTAGTATATTACATAGTGTCTGCTGAAACGAGCATGGCAAGGGTTGTGACAAAAGAACCAACAAAATTAGTTAAACATCATATTTTAAATAACTTAGGGTTTTTGTTAGACAAAAGATGCCTGCCTGGCGGTTGATAAAAAATGAGACTTGCTGTACATGCCAAAGTTTGTTTTATACAGCAGTATTGTAATAAGAAAACGGCAGACAAGTAAAATGAATCGTAAAATGCTGATATAATATGATTTAACATGATAAAAATCAAAGATTTAAACAAGTGAACTACAAGGTATTGAAAAAGTTTAACGAACAATTGTGCAAAGTACCCCACTAAAAAATAAAAAAAAATTACAGGAAGGAAAGCCCGGCTTCCCTCCAAATCTCGACCAAATGACTTTTTTCACTCGCCCCTACCCAGGGTTAAACCACACCTTTCAAAAAAAGCTAACCTCGCACGATTAAAAAAAACTGACTACCAATATATTTCACTAAAATTTCAACGTATAAGATATAGAAGGCACAATAGAAAAAAGATAAGTCTTTTCTGCCCTAATCTTATAGGGGTCTTCATCATCGTTCACAAAATTAATGGCCCAGGCATTTTTGCGGCCATAAACGTTATACAACGAAAACACCCACTCGCCTCCTTTGTTCTTTCCTTTATTCCCCGAGAGAGTCACCGACAAATCGAGCCTGTGATAATCGGGCATTCGCTCTGCATTTCGTTCCGAATAGAGAGGAATGATCTCTCCCCCCACTTCATATCGGCCCACGGGCATAGTCACGGGGGCGCCTGTATAATAAACCCAATTGCCTGAAAAAGACCATTTTGGCGATATTTGATAATCCATATATACAGAAAAATCATGGGTATGATCATAAGGTGAGAGATAAGGCCGGCCCTCGTTAATTTCCGGGGCAACCCTTTCTGATTTGGAGAGGGTGTATCCTATCCAGCCGTTAAACCGGGTGGTGTTCCAATTTGTCATCCACTCCACTCCTCTCGAAAGGGCCCGACCAACCCTGGCCTCTCCTTCGATTGCCTCGTTGAGGATCAGATCGGGATGTTCCTTAAAATCAATGGTATTCTGCATCCATTTATTAAAAAATTCTATGCTATGCTCAAACACGCCGTTGCGGGAAGTGTAGGAGGCCCCAAACGATACCTGATCGGCAATCTGCGGCTTGATGTTGGGCGAGGCCGGAAACCAGACGTCCAATGGGGTGGTCGTGGTAGAATTGCTCGCAAGTTGAAGATACTGACGTGTGCGGCTATAGCTTGCCCGCCCCGAAAACCTGGGATTAAAAGAAACAGACAATCCGGCCCGGGGCTCCAGACCATCATACCAATTGTAGACTTCGCCCCGATCATAATGCAAGGTATCGGTGACCTCCCAGGCATTATTGAAATCAAAGCTTTTGCCCGGCCCGATGTTCTGAAACAAAGAATATCTCATCCCTAAACGCAATGAAAGCCATGGGGCCAAATTGCCGGTATACGAAACATACGCTCCATGTTCCAGGGAATGACTACGGGGCAAATCCACCTCTCTGAGCAACGAATTCTCATCCAGGCCAGAAACATGACCGGGCTCAATGCGGTGATAAATGCTCCGGGCGCCAAAACGGAGAGTATGCAAATGAGATATATACCAGGTGAAATCGCTCTCCGCCATATTATCATTCAACTCCGACCTCCACTCCATGTCCTCAAAATCGTTTTCCGAGCTTCCCAGAAAATAATCATACCGGCTTCGCACAAGGGTGAAGTTGGCAAATAAGGAGGGAGAGAAAACATGATTCCAACGAAAGGTGAAAGTATGGTTACCAAAATCGAGATTGGCCAGGTCAGTGGAAAATGCATCACGTCCCAGGTATCCACTCAGGAAAAACCGGTTTTTTTCACCGGCAATCCAGTTCACTTTAAGATTGGTGTCATAGAAAAACAACTGGTGGTCTCTAATCGATTCATCCGGCGCCAGGGGTAAAAACACATCCAGATAAGAACGCCGGCCGCTCAAAAGAAAAGAGGCCTCATCCTTTTTAATGGGACCTTCAAGAGTAAGCCTGCTCGATATCAAACCCACGCCTGCCTTACCGGAAAATTCCTTCATGTTCCCTTCACGCATGCGGACATCCATCACCGAAGATAAACGCCCTCCTTCCGATGCAGGGAAATCCCCCTTGTACAGATCAACACTTTTGACTGCATCATTATTGAATATCGAGAAGAAACCAAGCAAATGTCCGCCGTTGTAAACAATGGCTTCATCCATAAGCAATAAGTTCTGATCGGGATTGCCCCCCCGTACAGTAAAACTGCTGGACCCTTCGCTGGTGGCTGTTACGCCAGGTAACATCTGCACCGCTTTCATTGGATCGGTCTCTCCCATGAGCACCGGCATTTTGCTAATGGAAGAAGCTTTCATCTGTTCAACACCCATCATGGGATATCCGGAAGCGCCGGGGCCATCATCACCTGTAACCACCACTTCATCAATGGTTTCGCTACGGGATTGAAGTTCAATATTCACTTCCCTGCTCTTACTTACCTCCAACACATGGGTTTCATATCCCAGAAACCCGACTTCCAACACATAATCCCCTTCAGGAAGGGAAATGGAAAAAAAACCATAAGCATTGGTTGCGGTTCCACGTGCCGTCCCCTGCACCACAACGGTTGCTCCTGGCAGCATTTCACCGTCATCAGCACTTTTTACATACCCGCTGATCGTCATGCTTTCGTTGTCATCCTCTTCCGGCTCCGGTAAAGCTGAAAGAGGCAGGCAATAGGCAATCAAAACAATTAGCAGGATTCCGTAATATTTATACCTTTGATAAGACAATTTTAATTCTTTATTTTCGAATGCGGGCAAATGTTTATACCTGACCAAAATTACAAAACAATGCAAACCCAATTTTAAAAACATTTCCCCGTTGGTAAATATCCATAAAAGCAAACATGTTTACAACTATTTTTGATCTGCAATGTTTCAGCTAAAATAATCAAGAAGAAAGGAAAAAGTGATAGCACCCTGTTTAAATCGCGGGATCGAAAGGCAAGCCCCATGAATCCCGGAAGCTGGTACGGTTTTTGGTGCTTTGCAAAAGTTCTTTTCCTCAAAAAGATTGGGCCCTAAGCCTTGAGTAAGTTTTCAAATATTTCTAAATTTTGGATATTAAAGAACAATTGATCATCAAACAACAAAAATAAGAGACATGAAAAAAACATTATTGCTGGCCGTTTTGATTGCCGCCACCGCTTTTTCAACACAAACCATTGCTCAGGACAGTTTTGCTTTGGGCGTAAAAGCTGGTTACAACTCCTCAAAGTTTCGCACAGATAATAGCGGAGAAATACTGAGCGGAAACACCACTTATGATTATAATGATGTAAAAGAAGAAGCCCAGGGAGGCCTAATGCTTGGCGCTTTTGCACGTTTTAAACTTGTTAACAATCTTTCGTTTCAGCCGGAGTTGCTTTATGTAAAAAAAGGGGGAGACACAGAATTTTCCGGCAGTTTTTCCAACACCGTAAGCTCCGAATATCACACTTGGGATATCCCGTTACTCGGTCATTTGAGATTGATCGATCTTAAAGTTTTTAATATATATGGAGTTGGTGGTCCGGTAGCCTCATTTGTGGCAAGTGAGGATAACACATGGAATGACATTAACAATTATGATTCGCTCTCGGAAAATATGAAAACGGCCCAATGGAGTTTTCAGGCCGGCGGCGGCGTTGAACTTGGCAGTTTCAATTTCGACGTTCGCTATTCATGGGGCATAAGCGATTCATCAACGAAACTTGAGAGGGTAAACAACAACCTGACCTTTTCGCTGGCTTACAAAATTTTTGATTTCTAAAAAACTACAACTCCTGGCGGGCATCAATGGCCCGTCAGGCTTTTTACAACCTCCTCTGACATTGCCTCTTTATTCTCAGTTGTTCGAATCAGCATCCTTTCAGGTAACAGATCAAATGCCGGATGATCGCCACAAGTGGCAAACAAAACTCCTTCTGCTGCCACATCTCTTGTCCGGGATGAAGAAAATGCCTTAATCGCCATTTTTGCTGTCTCCAGAATGATGCCATTGGCCCCCTTCTCCAACAATTGCCTGATTCCTTCTGTCACAGATTTTTCATCACAGAAGCCGGAAAGTTTTTCTATATTGGGTGGTATACCAAAACGTTCACAATAATTTTCCCTGTAAACATTCAGCCGTTGCTCCGTTGCATCTGAATTCCCACCCAAAAAACCAATCGCCTTTTTTTTGTTTCGATACAACCGGGATATCAAGTCATTGATTTGTGTTTTATAGTCGGGCACAACAGAGTGGATGTTTTTCCCTTGTTTTTTAAAACCGGCACAGACGCAAGGTATATCAAAATTATCCATGTCAGCAGGAACCACATTCCCGTCAAGAAAAACAATCCCGTCAGCAGGAACTTCAAAATTTTTTTCTTCATCATCCGGTGATCCGATACAGGGAACCACCGTATAACCTCGTTTTTCTGCAGCCAAAATGAGATGATGGAGCCACAGCCCCATGCCCGGAGCAGAAAACCCGGGAGCGACGACCAACAACAAGCCTGTACTGCCATTCAATCTTCCCGGCACAAAACGGGCGGGCCGGTAACTGAGATTCCTGGCCGCATCCAGAACCCGCTCCCTCGTGGGAATCGCAATATTCACCTGATCGGCCTTCCCGTTTATCACAAGTGAGGCCGTTGTTTTAGAAACCCCGGCTTCACGGGCCACCTTACTGAGAGTTGCTCGCATCATCGCTAAATTGTTTAGATTAGTTAAATTTAGAAGTTTTTCAGAGAAAGTCCAACCTCCGGAAGCATTTTCCAGATCAGGTTTCGACTGTTTATCCCAAAAAAACAGCAATTAATCAATACCCCGTTAACAAACAACAAAAAAAATTTTCAAAAACTCATTTATTCCCGTACTAAATGACAAAACCATAAAGAATTTAAAAAAATGAACACTCAGTCTGCTTCAATTCCATCCCCCACTTTGACAAATTCAATTTGGCAGATGGTTAAAAAAATTTCATTTGGTCTAATTGTCCTTTCTTTGACTTCTGCAACCACAATCAATGCCCAACAGGCTTCTGAACATGAAAAACGAATTTTTCAGGCTAAAGACGGCAAGCTATACATTAACAAAGATCTTCCCATTTACGTGCGGATAGCGTCATCACCTGACGAAGATGCCGAAAGCTGGTTGTTAGAGAGTGAAAAAACCGGGGAATACGCCAACCCCATGTATCTTGACGTGGAAGGCTGGAATTCACTCCGTTCCCCATCGGCTGTAGATACCGCCACAAAGGAAGCGGTGGTACCTGTGCAGGACATTGTTTTTGACATGTATGCCGATGGCCGGGCCCCGGCAACCAATCTGAAGTACGGCACTTCCGAATTCTTTGAAAACGATGGCACCACCTTTTTTGGCGATGATATTGATCTGAAGTTTGACGCAACCGACCAAATGTCGGGAGTTGAAGATGTGTATTACGCCATCAACGGGAATGATTTCCAACCTGCCAGTCAACATCCGCTTGATATTACGGAAGAAGGTGAATATAAATTGAAATTCTACGCGGTAGACAATGTGGGAAACGTTGAAGAACCTCAATCTTTCAGATTCACTATTGACCAGACACCTCCTGCCACAGAACACAATGTTGACAACCTTAAAAATGACAAGGTACTGTCTCCGGATGCGACCATCACCCTGGCGGGAGATGACAATCTTTCCGGTGTAGCCGGAATTTATTACGCTGTGGATGATGAAGACTTCCAGAAGTATGAAAATCCAATTCCCGTATCAGTTCTGAAAAAAACAAAGGGACGGATCACTTACTATGCTGTAGACAACACGGGAAACAAAGAAGAACCCAATTACATCGGCACCATGGCTTCGGCCGACAAAAAATCAGAAAATGAAGAAGGCGAAGACTTCGATTATTACATCGACCGGGAGCCACCAAAACCCGAATTCACTTTCGAGGGAGACCATTATGAAGGAGACAGGGACTATATCTCAGAACGGACTCAAATTGTACTTAAAGCCACAGACGACAAGTCGGGTGTACAAAAAATATTATACTCCTACAATGGTTTTATCACACAGGAAGAATACGACGATCCTTTTAACCCTGAAGGAAACAGCCCTGTGGAATTGCTTTACACCGCGGTTGACAATGTAGACAACAGGGCCCCGGAAAAAAGCCGGGAATTCTACATTGATCGCAATGCCCCCAAAAGCGAGCTGTCCTTCGACGGATCTGTTTTCAAAAACCGCGATACCACGTTTATTTCCGGCCAGACAAAAATCGCCCTGAATGCTTCCGATACAGAAAGCGGGGTAAAAAACATTCAGTTCCGTTTAAACGACCAGGAGGAAAAAGCTTTTGATCAGCCCTTTGTACCAGAAAAAAGCGGTCCAAATTCCATCGAATGGAAAGCCACCGATAATGTCAACAACAAGGAAGAAAAAAATGAACAACTCTTTGTCGTGGACCAGGAAGCTCCATCGGTTCATCACCATTTCTCCGTAGAACCCATTGGGGAAAAAGTGGTGCGGGATGAAAAATATGTGATTTATCCCTCCAACACCAAACTTTACATAGGGGCAACAGACGATGTCACCGGCGAAGAATCGCTAAAATATACCATCAATGACGGTAAAACCGCCAAGACCATCCCCGTGAGCGGATTTGAGCCTGGCAACTACGAAATTGTCATTGAAGCAGAAGATGCCCTGAATAACAAGACACAAAAAACCATTCGATTTGCCATTGAAAAATAGCCAATATGCTAAAAAAATGCTTGTTGCTGGCAATACTTTTCCTGATGGCAGGGCGAATCCTGGCTCAGGAAGAAAAATACATCTCGTTATATCTGCAAAATTTCACCCGCTATATTGAATGGCCCGAAGAAAAGCGCACCAACAATTTTGTCATCGAAACTTTAGGCCATGTCTCGGTTTATGAAAAATTAAAAGAACGGTTTGATGGTAAAGAGATCTACAATCAACCTGTGACCATCCGGAATTTTAAGGATGCTGAAGAAATAGGCGAACCGCATATTATGTTTGTCGGCCACTGGCAAAGCCAACAAATGCCGGAAGTGATGGATAAACTCGAAGGTCAGGCGACTTTGATCGTAACCGAAAAAGAAGGCATGATTGACGAGGGGGCCGCCATCAACTTTGTCATCAAGGAAGGCAAAATAAAATTTGAATTTAAAAAAAATCATGCCAGGGAAAGAGGACTTAGCGTAAACTCCAGGCTTGAGCAACTGGGAATTCCAATTGAATGAGCGATTTGAATTTTCCATTTTCGGGGAAAGCCGGCTGATGGGTGAAGTTAACCGCAATTTATGAACACCCCGGATTTACCCTGTGTAATAATTTTTAGAAGGCTCTTTCTTAATTAAAATTACACAAGGTAAATCGGGGTGCTATTCTCATAAACCCCTCTATATCAACAAAATTTATGTTATATAAGATTGACACCCTGCTTCAGCAAAGTGTCCTAAAAACTAAACCTAATTCTCCCCCACCCGTATTCGCCCACAAAAGAGCAAATCAAAATCTTCGGATATCAGTTTCCAGTAGTAGAGTCCGTTGCCGGTATTTTCAACCTGATACCGGTCGCCGGTGGTTTCGTCTTTGAGGATTATCTCTCCTTTGTTGTCCACAACTTCAATAATAAGTTGTTCATTTCTCTTATTCGTCCACTCCAGCAAAAACGGTGTACGATCAACAGTAAGGGTTGGAGGAGTTTGCACCTTGACCTCTTCGACATTTCTTAAACCGGATTGAGAGCGGGCCACTAATTTCTCCATATCCTCATTGGGCTCATAAGCAGCCAGCAAACCAGATTCCTCAGACAAATCTTTTTTTCCCTCCGTGGGGGCTGAATGCATACTTCCAGGGGTACCAGAGCCAGTCTCAAGCTCATTTCCGGATGATCCGTTTTCTGTTTCCCGGTGAGCAAGTTTTTGCTGATCCGGAACATCACGGCCTGGTTGAGTATCTCCAATTGTGTCCTGTTCTTCCAATACGGGAGCGGATTTTTCGTCTTCATTTTGCACTATATGCCGGGGATCTCCATCCTGTATGATACCGGGAAAATCAGATATCAACAACATCACAAAGACCGCTGCAGCAGCCACAGAAACACTCCAGGCAATGATTTTTTGCGATTTACTCCACAGTGGCAGACTTTCTCGTGCTTCAAAACGAAAATCGTCTGTCATCTCACTTACCATCAAGACCTCCTCAGCACATTTGTCACACATCGACAAATGCTTCCGTACGTCTTCAGGGAGGGTATGGTAAGCGCCCTTTTCCATCGCCTCTGCGCAAACCGCTATGTCTTCCTCTGTCAGATGCTGCATATTTATTTCATTATTCTACCCATCAGGAAATAAAATTCATAATTCACGTCATAGATTATTCTGTGCATATTCTCTTTCTATAGCTTAACAGGTTAATTAATTGTACCTAACCCCGGCACATCAATTCCAAAAAGAAATTTCAGGCTTTTATGGTCATCAATTAACCCCGGAAAATCCGATGGTTTTAGAATTCCACCCACAAAAGTATAATAAAAACAGCTAATTTCCAGACAGAACTTTTTTTGATCGCTACTATAAAGATTGGTTCTGATTTACTGGCATAAGAAAATCGGTGAATTAAGAATTCAGCCAGTAATCAGAAAAAGATCTTTGATTGGAGCATTACAACAAACATCTAAACATTTAAAAATTATCATCTTATTTTTCAGCACATTTCCTTATTGAGTTTATATGGACAGCAAATATTCATTTCCCCCCAATCCTTACTTTCAATTTAACAATCAGGTCAAAAAAATTAGAATGATTTTTATCACCTTTACACCTTTTGACATTTTCAACAACTTGTCTATCAACTGATTTACAATATTTACAAGTAAAAAACAAAAACTTTCAATTTATTACAACGTATAAAAAATATAGCTATTTTTGATGACAATTAGTACCCGTCTATAAAGTAGACAGAGTGTGTTCGTAATCATGTGCCTGTTCATAAAGTGCCAATTGCAAGCATATCTGCCGTGGAAAGAACACAAGTGCATTTGTATGAAACGAGCATGACAAGGTTTGTCACAAAAGAACATGTATAAAACTCAGGCAGGCTTGCCTGCCGTTTTGTGTAAAAAGAACCATCTGTTTTAGTGGGTTTTAATCAAAACACCAGCATGTTTCTTTTTCACAACCCGCCAGGCAGGGGTAACGCAGCAAGTGGTACTTTTATGAACAGACACAAATTCAATAGACCGTTAGATTTTTAGATATAAGATTTAAGATGAATCGTATAATATTAATAATCTGCATCTTAGTAAAAATATCGCATATTTTTCAAACAACTAAAAATCAAGTTTTTGCAAAAGATTAACGAACTATTAAAATTAATAGATCTAAAAAATCCGGAGATATGGACAACAAATTTGAAAACTTCATGAATATTGTCAGGCAAAAAAATCCTGGCGAAGAAGAATTTTTACAAGCTGTTCAGGAAGTCGTTGAAACTGTTTGGGACTTCTACATTGAACATCCCCGCTACCAAAAAGCCAAAATTCTGGAACGAATGACCGAACCGGAACGCATCGTCATGTTCCGGGTCCCTTGGGTGGATGACAAAGGCGAGGTTCAGGTAAACAGAGGCTACCGCGTAGAATTCAATTCAGCCATCGGACCTTATAAAGGCGGTCTTCGTTTTCACCCCAGTGTAACCCTCAGTGGTCTCAAATTCCTGGGTTTCGAGCAAACCTTCAAAAACAGTCTGACCTCACTCCCCATGGGCGGAGGAAAAGGAGGAAGCGATTTCAGTCCCAAAGGAAAATCCGACAATGAGATCATGCGCTTCTGCCAGGCATTCATGTGGGAACTTTTCCGGCACATAGGCCCCAACACCGACGTACCGGCCGGCGACATAGGCGTAGGCGGACGAGAAATCGGCTACATGTATGGCATGTACAAAAAACTGCGCAACGAATTCACCGGTGTTTTCACCGGCAAGGGACGGGAATATGGCGGCAGCCTGATTCGTCCGGAAGCCACAGGTTTCGGGGCCGTCTATTTTGTCCGCGAAATGTTGAAAGAAAAAGGAGAAACACTTGAAGGCAAGACCATTGCTCTCTCGGGATTTGGCAATGTAGCCTGGGGAGCAGCCCTGAAAGCCACCGAATTGGGTGCCAAAGTGGTAACCATATCAGGACCGGACGGTTACATCTATGATCCTGAAGGCATCTCAGATCACAAAATCGATTTCATGCTTCAACTACGGGCCACCAATCAGGACATTGTGGAGCCCTATGCACAGGAGTTCGGAGCGGAGTTTTACCCGGATAAACGCCCCTGGGAACAAAAAGTCGACATCGCCATCCCTTGTGCCATTCAGAACGAGTTAAACGCTGAAGATGCAGAACAGCTCATCGCAAACGGCTGCCAACTCATAGCCGAGGCTTCCAACATGGGGTGTACCGCCGACGCGGCAACCCTGGCATCAGACAAGATCATGTTTGCACCCGGCAAAGCCGTTAACGCCGGAGGTGTCGCCGTTTCAGGCCTGGAAATGAGCCAAAACAGCATGCGAATCGAATGGACGCGGGAAGAAGTGGATGCACGACTCAATCAAATAATGAACAACATCCACTCTACTTGTGTAAAATTCGGGAAAAAACCCGACGGCAGAATCAACTACGTCAAAGGTGCCAACATCGGGGGATTTGTCAAAGTGGCCGAGGCCATGCTTGCACAGGGAGTTGTCTGACCCAGTCGTAAAAACACAACAATATAAAGCCCTGTTGCCCCCCGGCAGGGCTTTATTTTTTCTGAAAGTCCGAAGGCAAATCCGTCAAAAGCAATCTTCAAAAATTTATTTATTTTTGCCATATGATCGACACACACGCACATATCTACCTGCCCGAATTTGACGAAGACCGGGCAGCAATTGTAGAAAAGGCAAAAAAAGAAGGCATCGAAAAAATTCTGATGCCCAACATTGACAACAGCAGCATCAGACAGATGCTTGACACCGAATCATCCTACCCCGGTTTTTGTCATGCCATGATGGGGCTGCACCCCACATCTGTGAAAGGCGATTACATAGAACACCTCAACAATATTGAACACTGGCTTGGGGAGCGTGAATTCATTGCCATTGGAGAAATTGGCATCGATCTATACTGGGACCAGACCTGGGAACGAGAGCAGCGCGAGGTTTTCCGGACTCAACTCAAATGGGCCAAAGAATCAGGAAAACCGGTGGCCATTCACGTACGTAATGCTTTTGACGCCATGTTCAATGAACTGGATAAAGAGCACGACCACCGTCTTAAAGGCGTTTTTCACAGTTTCTCCGGATCACACACGGACCTCCGTCGCGCCCTGGAATACCCCGGATTTATGCTCGGCATCAACGGAATTGTTACTTTTAAAAACGCCGGGCTCGACAAAGTGCTCGCGGAGACACCCCCGGAAAGAATCATCACCGAGACCGATTCACCCTACCTGGCCCCCGTCCCCTACCGGGGTAAGCGGAATCAACCTGCCTACATGAAACATACCCTGGAAAAACTGGCAGAAATATTTGGTCTTTCAGTGGAAGAAACCAACCGGATAACCACCAACAACGCCAAAAGCCTTTTCACAAAGGTTGATCAAAACGGAAATGAATAAACGCGTTTTAATTATATACACCGGCGGAACCATTGGAATGGCAGTGGATCCCGACACCAATACACTGGTGCCTTTCGATTTTGAAAACATTTCGTCCAAAGTTCCGGAACTGAAAAAATTCGACTTTAGTGTCAGCAGCATTTCTTTCAACCCCATCGTTGATTCATCAGAGATGTCGCCGGCCATTTGGAGCAAACTGGTCGGAATCATAGAGGAGAACTACACCGATTTCGAGGGGTTTGTTATTTTACATGGAACCGATACCATGGCCTACACGGCAAGTGCACTCAGCTTCATGCTCCATCACCTTCAAAAGCCGGTGGTTCTTACCGGCAGCCAGCTCCCCCTGGGGGCGATCCGCACTGACGGAAAGGAGAACCTGCTAACTGCACTGGAAATTGCAGCAGCCCAAAAAAACGGACAAGCATTGGTCCCCGAAGTATGCGTATACTTTCAGGACAAATTGTTCAGGGGCAACCGAACCACAAAATACAACGCAGAACATTTCAGGGCCTTCAGGTCCGACAACTATCCGCCCCTGGCCGAGGCGGGCCTGCACATAAAATACAACTACCCTTACATCAGATACACCACCCTAAGGGGAAACTTTGCCACCTCTCCACGCATGGACAACAATGTTGTCCTCCTGAAAATATTCCCGGGAATTCACGAAAAGGCCGTTCGCGCCATTCTGGAAACACCCGGACTCAGAGGCGTAATCCTTGAAACCTACGGATCAGGAAACGCCCCTACCAGTGACTGGTTTATGCAAAGTCTTCGCGATGCCATCGACCGGGGCATTATAATAATGAACGTCACCCAATGTCTTGCCGGCAGTGTGGAAATGTGGCGGTACGAAACAGGCCGGCACCTGCTCAACATGGGGGTCATTAGTGGTCAGGACATTACAACCGAGGCGGCCCTGACCAAATTGATGTACCTCCTGGGCAATACAGTCTCCATCGAAGAATTAAAAATGAATTTAAACAACTCCCTAAAAGGTGAAATAACTGTGTAACAATGATGGATGTGACATTTTTTTTGTATTTTGCACCCGTGAAAAACAGGCGGGAAATAAAAAATTTTGTTATTCTATGATTTGATTTTAAATTTGTTTCTCAGTTTTCAAAGAAGTATTTTTGTTTGGAACAACTTTTGAGTATTCACAAACCAATACAAAATCAAAATTTATTACAGATTATGAAAAAGCTATTTGCGTTTTTGGCAGTTTTTGGGATGCTTAGCATGAGTGCAACATCCATTTATGCTCAGGAAGAGGATCAGACGGTAGCAGAGGATACTACCACAGAAGTAACAGAGCAGGAAGCTGCAGAAGTTGACGAAGAAGCAGCCGGTGAGGAAGAAGCCGGATCGGCTCAAGAAGCAGAGGAAGTACAGGGAGTCCACAAGCAGGTTAAAGCCAAATTTATTGAAGGTGGTGCCATGTTTATGAGCTTTGTCCTTCTGGCACTGGTTTTTGGTCTGGCTATTGCAATTGAAAGGATCATTTACCTGAATCTTTCCTCAACCAACACGAAGAAGCTCCTCCAGAAAGTGGAAGAGGCACTCAATGAAGGTGGTGTAGAAGCTGCAAAAGAAGTATGCCGAAACACAAGCGGCCCTGTGGCCTCCATCTTCTATCAGGGTCTTGACCGCTTTGATGAAGGCATGGAAGTTGTCGAAAAAACAGTTGTTTCTTATGGTTCCGTACAAATGGGACTTTTGGAAAAAGGACTGACATGGATTTCACTTTTTATCGCCATTGCTCCGATGCTCGGATTTATGGGTACGGTAATCGGTATGATCGATGCCTTTGACAACATTCAGGCAATGGGTGACGTTTCTGCTACTGCTGTTGCAGGAGGTATTAAGGTAGCCCTTATTACCACAGTGTCCGGTTTGATCGTTGCCATCATCCTTCAGGTATTTTACAACTACCTGGTTTCAAAGATTGACGGACTCGTCAATAATATGGAAGATGCTTCAATCTCACTGATGGACATTCTGGTTAAGTATAACATGAAAAAATAAGCGGCTCTATGATTAATAAGCTTTCAAAGTATTTGAATTATGTTCTTTATGTCCTCCTGGCGGCCACAGTGGTATTGGCAGGCTTGTTCTACTTCGGAGGCGAAGTAGAGGATGCAGCAATGACCACCCCGGTTTACACGGAGACATTTCTAAACTGGGGGTTCATTCTCTTGGTTGGAGCAGCAGCACTTTCAATCATTTTTGAGATTGTGAACCTGATATTGCATCCTAAAAATGCAATACGCTCGCTCATTTCAATCGGAATATTGGGCATAATTGTGCTTGTTTCCTATTCCATGGGCGACGGAACCCCACTCCAGCTTGTAGGATATGACGGACCCGATAACGTGCCAAGCATGTTGATTTTGGCTGATGTGTTCTTATACACCACGTATATTCTGCTTGGCGGAGTTCTGGTATCAATCCTCTATACAGAGGTGGCCCGGATTTTTCGATAACAACATTTTAAGAGAAAAGAGAGGAGCATGCTCCTTTCTTTTTCTCTAAATAAAAAATTTAGAGAGAAGATTTATGGGAAAAAGAGATGTTCAGGAAGTCAATGCGGGATCGATGGCAGATATTGCCTTCCTTTTGCTCATTTTCTTCCTAGTGACCACGACCATGGACACCGATTCTGGTCTGTCACGGAAGTTGCCTCCGCCTGTTCCCGAAGACGAAGAACCTCCGCCACCGATTAAAGACCGGAACGTATTTGAGGTTCTTATCAATGCTCAAAACAGGCTATTGGTAAACGGTGAGCCAATGGATATCAGACAGCTTAAGGACGAAGCAAAAATATTCATTGAAAATCCGTCAGACGATCCCAGCTTGCCGGAAAAAGAAGAAAAAGAAATCGAATATTTCGGAACAACTCCTGTGTCCAAAGGGGTGATTTCCCTGCAAAACGACAGGGGCACGCAATATCAAATGTATCTTTCGGTCCAGAACGAACTGGCAGCTGCCTACAATGAGTTACGTGACGAACTGGCAGAGGAAAAGTTCGGAAAGGAATTCGACGACCTGGAAGACGACAAACAGGAAGCTGTCCGAGATGTTTATCCACAAAAGATTTCCGAAGCTGAACCTAAAAATGTAGGAGGAAATTAAAATGGCTAAATTTAGAAAAAAGAAAAAAGGCGGTCAGCAAAGGATTAACACTGCTTCCCTGCCAGACATCGTGTTCATGCTTCTGTTCTTTTTCATGGTAACAACCACAATGAAGGAGGTCGCTCTTAAAATTCAGTTGCAACAACCTGAAGCGACAGAGCTCACCAAACTCGAGAAGAAATCACTGGTGACATACATCTACATAGGTGTTCCACAAAAGCAGTACCAGTCGACTTTCGGAACCGAGCCAAGGTTGCAGCTCAACGATCAGTTTGCAACAGTTGAGGACGTAAGGAGTTATATTACTCAGGAACGGGAATCGATGAGTGAAAACGACAGAAGCAAAATGACCGTTTCCATTAAGGCCGACTATGATGTGGAAATG
>JBNJDH010000018.1:0-19272 GCA_051744695.1 Bacteroidota bacterium
CCGGGGATTAACCAAACAGGAGAAAGTTCTTCACCACCCGGTTCAAGGGGATTCATTTCGGGGTTGGTGTGCCGGTAATAGTAAAAGACAATGAGCGAGAGCAGATTGTTGGCGAAATGCCCAGCCACCGGATACCAGATGTTTTTGCCCCACAGCATGAGATACCCCAAAGCCAGCCCCAAAAAGAACCGGGGCATGAAGGTGAAAAACTGAAGATGTATGGCGCTGAACAGAAAGGCGGTGATCCATACGGCCAGGTGTTTGTTGCCCGACCATTCATGAAAAATGGGTTGCAATGTGCCGCGGAAAAGCATTTCCTCGCCCAGGGAAGGCAAGACAACGATTATCAGGATGTTCAGGAGTACCACTCCGGCTTCCCGGGTGTCCAGAAAACGAAAGATGATGTCCCGGGCATTTTCTTCGGATTGTTGCATCCACTGTTCCAATCCCTGCATAAATTCCGGCAACTGCATCTGGCTGTTCCAGATCCCCAGATAACTGACTATAGGCTGGGCGGTGACGATGACCAAAAAACCCAGTATCAGCAAAGGCCATTGGGGATGAAAAAAACCTATGCCCCGGGTGCGGTGGCCCCAGAATAAATAACCCGCCAGCAGCGAAGGGATGATGAATGCAGAAATGCTCTGGACAATCTGGAAATATCTCAATGCCCCGGCCGACAGGCTCATTTGAGACGGGTCTGTCAGCGAAAAATCCATGAAAGGCATGGCGGCAAGAAATGCCAAAAGGGAAAAAACGATGTAACTGGTGAAAACCATCATCACCAGAAAGAGCAATTTCCCGAATCCGCCAAAATGGGCAAAGGATGACTTCATAATGTTCTTATTCGGCGATGATCAGAAAATAATTCTTTTTCCCCTTCTGAATCAGCAGGTATTTATCGTTGAGCAGATCCGCTGCATTGACAACCTGGTCTTCCGAGGTCACCTTCTCTTTGTTCAGGCTAAGTCCGCCCCCTTTTACAGTTCGCCGGGCCTCTCCTTTTGAGGGGAGCGCCTGGGTTTTTTCGGCCACCAGGTCGATGATGCCGATGCCCTGGTCCAGTTCTTTGCGGTCGATGTTGAAAGTGGGCACGCCTTCAAAGACAGAGAGAAGGGTCTTTTCATCCAGCTTTCGCAGGGTGCTGGTCACCGATTTTCCAAAAAGGATTTGAGATGCTTCAATGGCGGTGTCAAGCGCTTCCTGTCCATGCACCAGCCGGGTGACGGTTTCCGCAAGTTTCTTTTGCAGAATGCGCTGGTGGGGCACTTCTTTATGTTGTGCGATCAGGCTGTCGATCTCTACTTTTGGATAAAGCGTAAAGATTTTGATGTATTTTTCGGCATCTGCATCGGATGCGTTGAGCCAGAACTGATAAAATTTGTAAGGACTGGTCCGCTCGGGATCGAGCCAGACGTTTCCGGTTTCGGTTTTTCCGAATTTTCCGCCGTCGGCTTTGGTGATGAGAGGGCAGGTCAGGGCAAATGCTTCACCCCCTGTTTTGCGGCGGATGAGCTCTGTTCCGGTGGTGATGTTGCCCCATTGGTCGGAGCCGCCCATCTGGAGTTTGCAACCTTCGGACTGATACAGATGAAAAAAGTCGTATCCCTGCACAAGCTGATAGGTAAATTCGGTGAAAGATAGCCCTTCGTTGTCATCACTTCCCAGCCGTTTCTTCACGGAATCTTTGCCCATCATGTAGTTGACGGTGATGTGTTTGCCCACGTCACGGATGAATTCCAGAAATGAGAAGTTCTTCATCCAGTCGTAGTTGTTCACCATCGTGGCATCATTCTCTTTCCGGGTGTCGAAGTCCAGGAAACTTTTCAGTTGTTCTTTCAGGCATTGCTCATTGCGGCGGAGGGTGGGCTCATCCAGCAGGTTGCGCTCCTGTGATTTCATGGAGGGGTCGCCGATCATGCCAGTGGCGCCGCCCAAAAGAACCACCGGGCGATGGCCGGCTGCCTGAAAGTGACGGAGCATCATGACACTCACCAGGTGCCCGATGTGCAGGGAGTCGGCCGTCGGGTCGATACCTACGTATGCCGTGGTCATTTCCTTGTTCAGCTGTTCTTCTGTTCCGGGCATGATGTCATGGATCATGCCCCGCCATTTGAGTTCTTCTACAAAGTTCATAGTATGATTTTATCAGTCCTTTTGTTCAATAGTTCGTTAAACTTTTGTAATGCTTTGTAATTCAATTGTTTAAAATTCCGGCGTTCCTCAGATTAAATTACAGTATATCAATGCTATACGAATTTTCTTACCTGTCTGCCGTTTTCTTGTTACAATCCTGCTATATAAATCAAACGTTGATTTGTACAACAAGTCTCATTTTTCATAAACCGCCAGGCAGGCCTGTCTGCCGTTTTCTTATTACAATCCTGCTATATAAATCAAACTTTGATTTGTACAACAAGCCCTATTTTTCATAAACCGCCAGGCAGGCATCTTACATCTAATAATCTAACGATCTATTGTTTGTTTTCAGGTCGCAAAAATATGAATAAAAAAGGGTTCAGTTTAGATGCTGGTGATTCTTTCTTCATTTTTTCCGGATCGCAAGAGCTGATCAAGGTCTTCATTAAAAAGATCGAAAATCATGGGGGCCGCTTCGCGAACAGGCGGATAAAGTTTCGATTTTTCCTGTTCACGGGGCGGGATGATGGCCTCTTCCAGGCCGAAAGCGTTCAATCCCAACAGGATGATGCTGATGATGAAGCCTGCTTTGATGACTCCGAAAACAAGCCCGAGTATCCGGTTGAATACCCCCAGTGACACAGCATGGATGAGCTTGTGGATCAGGCCGGCCACGATATGGACAACCACAACAACCAAAACAAAGGTGACCAGAAATGCAATGATCCCCAGGTATTGTGTTTTGAAAATTCCCGCAAGAAAATCAGCCGTTACGCCGGAAAAACTAACGGCAATGATGATGCCCAGTATAAGGGCGGCAAGTCCGGCCAGTTCTTTTACCAGCCCGTTTTTCAGTCCTGTCAGTCCTGCCAGTATCAGTAAGAGGCCGGCAATGATATCAAAATAACTCATGTAGCTTTAGGTTTATATCGATGCGGGAACAGTTTGATTGGTTGCGGCAAAATTATTTATATTTACAACCTAAACAAAAAATGGTTTTTTAGTATGCCTATTATCCCCAGTATCGTAGGTCTGTTCAACGCCCGCCGCTTGTCTCAGATCGATCTTTTCCGGAAGGCCCCGATGGAAGTGCAGGAATCGGTCTTTTTTTCGTTGATCGAACAGGCGCAGGACACAAAATGGGGAACGGAACACGATTATGGCAGCATCCGCAGCATTCAGCAGTTTCGGGATCGGGTGCCCATTCAGACTTACGAGGATGTCGAACCCTACATAGAACGGCTCAGAAAAGGAGAAAAAGACCTGCTCTGGCCGGGAACCACCAAATGGTTTGCCAAATCATCCGGCACCACTTCATCCAAAAGCAAGTTTATCCCGGTAACCAAAATTTCCCTCGAGACCTGCCACTTCCGTGGTGGTCGGGACGTTATGGCCGTTTATAACGACAATTTTCCCGGCAACAGTGTGTTTACAGGAAAAACACTGACACTGGGGGGCAGTCACCAGATCAACAATTTCAGCAACGACTCGTATTATGGTGATCTTTCTGCCATTCTGATCGAAAATCTGCCTTTCTGGACGCAGTTCCTGAAAACCCCACGGCCCGATGTGGCCCTTATGGAAGAATGGGAGGAGAAACTGGAGAAAATGACGGAGATCACCGTAAAAGAGGATGTGACTTCACTGGCCGGCGTGCCTTCCTGGTTTCTCGTCCTGATCCGCCATATCCTTCATAAAACCGGGAAAAACAACCTTCTCGAGATCTGGCCCAACCTGGAGCTGTTCATTCACGGCGGCATCAATTTCACCCCCTACCGTCAGCAGTATAAAGAATTGATTCCGAATGAAAATATGCATTACATGGAAACATATAATGCCTCGGAAGGATTTTTTGGCATTCAGGATGATCCGGCATCTTCTTCTATGCTGCTGATGCTCGATTACGGCGTGTTTTACGAATTTATGCCCATGAGTGAGCTGGGTAAAGAGAAGCCGGAAACCGTGGTCTTAGATGAGGTGGAGCTAAATAAAGATTATGCCGTCATCATTTCCACCAATGGCGGATTGTGGCGTTACATGATCGGCGATACCTTGAGGTTTACTTCAAAATATCCCTTTAAGATTATCATCTCGGGTCGGACCAAGCACTTCATCAATGCTTTTGGAGAGGAAATCATCATCGACAATGCCAACCGTTCTCTGGATGCAGCTTGTCAGGCAACGGGTGCCGTCATTAAGGAATATACGGCCGGACCTCTGTACATGACTGTGGGCAGCAAGGGCGGACATCAGTGGTTGATAGAATTTGAGCGGGCCCCCGATTCCCTTGAAAAGTTTAGGGATGTGTTGGACAAGACCCTTCAGTCGGTCAACAGCGATTATGAAGCTAAGCGTTACAAAGATATTACCCTGGGACCACCCGAAGTGGTTGTGGCCCGTGAAGGTTTGTTTTTCGATTGGATGAAAGCCCGCAACAAGCTTGGCGGACAGAATAAAGTGCCCCGGCTGGCCAACAATCGGGATTATATTGATGACCTGCTGAAAATGAATTCTTAAAACCATTGTGGTATGCACGTCGCCATTGCCGGAAACATCGGATCGGGAAAAACAACGCTTGCCGGGCTTCTGGCAAAACATTACGGTTGGGAAGCCCATTACGAGGAAGTTGATGAAAACCCCTATCTGGCCGATTTTTACAACGATATGAAGCGGTGGGCTTTCAACCTGCAGGTTTGCTTTCTGAAGAACCGCTTCTCCAGGATCCTCCAAATACGGGAGGAGAACCAAAGCGTGGTGCAGGACCGTACGATTTATGAAGATGCCGTGATCTTTGCGGCCAATCTTTATGATATGGGGTTGATGAGTCCACGCGATTATGAGAATTATCGCGGTTTGTTTGACTTGATGAGTGGCCTCATTTCACCACCCGATCTGTTGATCTACCTCCGGGCTTCAGTCCCTAATTTGGTGAGGCAGATTGAAATGCGCGGGCGACCCTATGAATCAGGGATTCGTCTCGATTATCTGCGCCGCCTCAATGAACGGTACGAAGGCTGGATTCGGAATTACCGTGAGAGCAATTTACTGATTGTGGACGTTGATAAATTCGATTTCATCAAAGACAAGAGCAACCTGAGCGCCATTATCGACAAAGTTGACGGTAAGATCCACGGCCTGTTTTAGGATTGTTGTTGTTCTGTATCGATTTCTTCCCCTTCATAATAGACTATTTCGGGGCGCCATTCATCGTCCAGCACCACCATGTTGGCGAGCATCCCTTTGCCCAGCCTTCCGATCCGGTGGGTTTCGCCCAGCACAGATGCGGGTGTAAAAGTTGCCATTCGCAGGGCATCGGTTTCTGCAATGCCGGCCTGGATAATGCAATAACGCACAGCATCTGCAAGGGAAATGGATGAGCCGGCCAGTTTGCCTTCCTGGTTGTAACAGATCCCGTCTTTCATGTGGAATGTGGTGGGGCCAAAATAAACTTTCCCGTCTTTTTGACCCAGAAATGTTGCATCAGAAACCAGGAAAAGCCGGTTCCCCATAATCCGGTGTGCCATTCGTATAGCAGCCGGATGCACATGATTGCCGTCGGCAATGATTCCTGCCCGGGCGCTTGGGTGTTCAAAAATGGCTGTCATGATACCAGGCTCACGGCCCGAAATAGGGGGCATGGTATTGAACAAATGAGTCGCCATACGGCCTCCGTGATCGAAAAACGACATGGCGCTTTCGTACGAAGCATTGGTATGCCCTGCAGAAAGTGTCCAGCCGGTTTCGAGAAGAATATCCAGATTCCCGGGGGTGAATAATTCCGGAGAAACGGTCATCAGGCGCACAACCTCTTTTCCTTCTTCTGTCATTTGCTTCAGCAATTCAGAGTCCGGGGGTTGCAGCCATGGTTCGTGGTGAGCACCTTTTTTGGAAGGGTTCAGGAACGGGCCTTCCAGATGGGTCCCGATCAGCTGCGATTGCTCTTTGGATGTGATGGATTGAATGGTTTTGAGTGCATCCTGCCGGGTGTTGGTGGCCGAGCTTGTAATGGTCATCAAAAGGGAGGTGGTTCCATGGTGCAGGTGGGATTTGAGTATCTGTTCAAAGGAATGGACCGAAGGATCCAAAGAAGCATATTTCCCGCCACCACCATTGACCTGAAGGTCGATGAACCCCGGTGCGATCACTTTGTTCTGAAGGTCCACAGCCGGAAGGTGGGTTGGTGGGTGCGTGGTAATGGCTACAATATGGGGCGGTTTAACGACGACGGAAAAGCCCGGTGCAAGAAAGGACTGGCCATCAAAAATGCGTGCGTTTTTTAAGATAAAGGCTGGAAGCATGGTTTTAATTTTAAAAAAATGAACAATTAAATATAGGAAAATGAGCGCAATTTTAAAATATGCCCGGCCGGAAATGTACATTTTCTCTGAATTTGGTTATTTTGGTCAAGTTTAGCTCAGCTATAAAACAAAGTGAAAGTTTAACAGACGATTGTAAAACAAGATGATTTCCGTTTGTATCCCGGTCTATAATATTGATATTCGGCCCCTGATCACTTCTTTGGAGAAGCAGATTTCTAAGCTTCATCCCCGGGGAGAATTGGTTATCATCGATGATGCCTCTGACGAGCGCTTCAAAAAAATTAACCGGGAGGCAGGTAGCCGGCATAAGTATGTGGAGCTTAGGGAAAATGTAGGAAGGGCTCGAATCCGTAACATGTTTCTCCGCCATACCCGCTTCGAATTCTTGCTTTTTCTGGATTGTGATTCCCTGATTCTGTCTGATGATTTTTTATCGGGGTATGCCAGAGAGATACAACAGGGAGTTGTTCCCGATGTGATTGTGGGAGGCCGCGTTTACAGCACTCGAAAACCTTCGCCTGCATACCGTCTTCGGTGGAAATATGGGGTGAAACGTGAAAACAAAACCGCTGAAATTCGCAATGCCGCACCATACAACTCTTTTTTATCCAATAATTTCCTGATCAAAAAAGAGGTTCTTGGCCTGGATCCTTTTGATGAGCGACTTTCCGGTTATGGGCATGAAGACACTCTTTTTGCTTATACCCTTAAGAAAAATGAAGTTTCCATTGTTCACATTGACAATCCGGTGTTGAATGGTGATCTGGAGAAGACTCAGCTGTTTTTGACAAAAACTGCCGAAGGCATCAGCAATCTGAGGAAAATTCAAGATCAACTGGCAAAAGACCGGGATTTTTTTAAAAGAATTTCTCTGTTGCGGTGTTATAATAAGATTGGTCCTTTCCGGAACTTTGTGGCTTTTGTTTTTGATATTTTCAGGCCCTTGATTACTTTCATGTTTTCCAAAGGAATTGTTATTCTGGCCTTATTTGATTTTTATAAGCTTGGTGTTTATCTTAAAGCTGAAAAGGCAGAACATTCTTTTGAGCGAAAATGCCTAATGGAATAAATGAGAAGTGTATCTAAAAACTGATTATCAATAATGAAACGAGTCAGAGTAATTATAGACGGAAGGGTGCAAGGTGTCGGCTTCCGGTATTTTGTCCTTGAAAATGCTCAGCGGTATGGCATCAAAGGGTATGTAAAAAACATGCCCGGAGGAAGTGTTGAAGTCGATGCCGAAGGAGAAAGGGAGCAGTTGGGCCAGTTTCTTAATGTCTGCCGGCAGGGGCCTCCGGCAGCCCGGGTTGACCGGTTCAGTGTTGACGATCTGCCGGTATTCGGCTACAGCCGGTTCCGCATTCGACATTTTGATGATTTTTGAACCGCGGAGGGAAAACTCACCGGCTTTCTTCCCTCGCATCAAGTAGGGTTTCGAGTTCTTCGCAGTTTTGGTCTGACGAAAATTCAATGATCTCGAAATGACCGGCCCTGTATTGAAAATACGGATCCTGGCAGATGATGTCGTGAAGCGTTTCGATGTCTTGTAAACAGGATAACACCACTTCACCGGTATTCGGGTTTCGCTGACCGGCAGTGATGAAATGGCCTTTGTCAATTTGTTCCTGAATAAAATTTTGGTGAGAATCTTTGTGTTCGCGGACCAGGGTGTCAGGTTTTTTGTATTGAATCAAAATAATATACATGCTGGATTTTCAGATAGGTTAATGATTATTACAACCGGCGACCTTGTTTTGGTTTTGACCCTTTGGTGATCAATTGCCCATCATTTCCGTTCAACAAAAGAGCAAGTGGTGCAAGGTTCCTTCCGGCAAATATTACTGCTTTAATACGAGCAATTCGGAAGCAAAGTTTCATTATTGAGAAAAGGTCTCCTCGTAAACTTTATGTATCTTTCAGCCCCAAAAATATTTACCCTGATTTATTCATGAATGAATCAGGGTAAAGTGTTGCAGCCATGAAAGGAGCATGATGAACTTTAGTGCCTTCATGCATGTGAGTTATATTCGACCTTAATAAAAAAAATGTATAAGAATGAATATTCAAAAGCTAAAACCTGTATTGATTTTCGCGGGTGTCATGGCCCTTTTTGTTCTCCTGAGTCTTTTGTACTTCAGCCCGGTTCTGAAGGGCTTTGGTCTTCCACAGATGGACCAGACCCATGCGGTGGGCATGGCCCAGGAATTGGTGGAACATGAAGAAGCCACCGGCGAGCGTGTCCACTGGACCAACTCCATGTTTGGCGGAATGCCTGCTTATCAGATCCGCGGCGATTCGTCCAACAACATTTTCTCCTACATCAACCAGATTTTGAGAGTGGGGCTCCCGTATCACACAGCTGCCATTTTGTTCTTGTATCTGCTTGGCTTTTATGTTTTGATGCGAAGCATGAAGATCAACCGGTGGCTTTCAATTTTGGGGGCTTTGGCTTTTGGTTTCGGCTCGTATAACATCATCATCATTATGGCCGGACACATTACCAAAGCATACGCCATCGCGCTGATGGCCCCCGTGATTGCCGGCATTCTTTATACACTGAACCGTGATCGATGGGTGGGCGCTTTGTTTACCACCCTGGCGCTGGGTGCCCAGATTGCCTACAATCATGTACAGATCACATACTATCTGGCCCTGATGGTCCTGATCCTCATGATCAGCCGCTTGATTTATGCATGGCGGGACGGTCAGCTGGCCGATTTTGTAAAACGGGGCGCTATCCTTGTCGGGGCGGCTGCCATCGCTTTGCTTCCCAATCTTGTTCACCTCTGGCCCACTTACGAATATGGCCAATTTAGCATCCGGGGGCCTTCGGAGCTGGAATCCAACAGGGAAGACAAAACCCCGGATGCCGGGCTCGACCGCGATTACGCTTTTGCCTGGAGTTATGGTAAGGCCGAAACACTGACATTGATGATCCCCAATGTGATGGGGGGCGCGTCCGAACCATTGTCTGAAAATCCCCGCGCCATGGAAGAGGTGGATTCGCGTCTTCATCAGATTGTCGGTGGCCAGTCACAATACTGGGGCAGCAAGCCCTTTACATCTGGTCCGGTCTATGTCGGGGCTTTTGTGTGTTTCTTGTTCGTGATGGCCTTGTTCTTCTATAAAGGACGGGAAAAATGGTGGCTGGTGGCGGCCACGATATTGTCTATTATACTGGCCTGGGGACAGAATCTTGAATGGTTCAATTACTGGATGTTCGATGTTTTCCCTCTTTACAATAAATTCCGGACCGTTGAAATGACGTTGGTGATTGCCACCGTGACCATTCCCCTGCTTGGTGTTTTGGGCTTGAAAAAAGTTATGGACAACCCGGCCCTGATCCGCGAACAGAGTGGCAAATTCCTCGCAGCTTTTGGACTAACAGGGGGGGTGGCATTGTTGCTCTACCTTTTCCCCAATCTCTTTTTCGATTTCATTAGTGAAAGAGAAATGTCGGCGCTTATGCAGCAAAAGCAGAATATGCCCGAGCAGGCCGGCGCTATTGATGAGGTGATCCGGAATATGAAGCAGGCCCGCGTCGGCATATTGAAATCAGATGCCGTGCGTTCGTTCTTTTTTATCCTGCTGGGAAGCGGGTCCCTCTGGCTTTATGCCACCAACCGTGTTTCCCGGAAATATATTCTGCCTGGACTGGCCCTGCTGGTTATTGTAGATCTGTGGGCTGTTGATAAGCGTTACCTGAATAATGATGATTTTGTGCCACCAAGGCAGTTGGAGGAAAATTTCGAAAAATCCAAAGCCGATGACTACATTCTGAAGGATGATGATCCTTATTTCCGCGTGTTTTCCATTTACCAGAATCCGTTTACTGAAGTTCAGACCTCTTATTTCCATAAATCCATTGGTGGATATCACGGAGCCAAGTTGCGGATCTATCAGGATGTGATTGACTACTATCTGCAAAACAACTGGCAGACACTGAACGGGCATTTCAAAAACAACGGAGGTGTGGAAGAAGCCAAAGAGATGCTGTCCGATATGTCCGTGCTGAACATGTTAAATACCAAGTATGTTATATACAATCCCGGGCAGCAGCCCATTGAAAATCCTTACCGGTACGGCAATGCCTGGTTTGTGGATCAGGTGCAGACGGTTCCTTCGCCCCGTCAGGAACTGTCATCTCTGCAAGATGCCGATCTGGAGAATGTGGCGATTGTTCGTGAAGACAGAGCTGGTGATCTGGCATCATACAACAATGAGGATGAGGGAGGAGAAATTCATTTAACTACCTACGACCCTGACAGGTTGGTTTATGAAGTAGAAGCTCCTTCCGAAAAGCTGGCTGTTTTCAGTGAAATTTTCTATCCGGAAGGGTGGAAGGCTTATGTTGACGGAGAAGAAACCGACATTAAACGGGTCAACTATCTCCTGCGGGCTGTAATGATCCCCGAGGGAGAGCATAAGGTGGAGTTTCGCTTTGAGCCTTCATCTGTGCAAACAGCCAATGTGATCGCCATCATTGGCGGTATATTGATTGTTCTGTTCGCCGTCTGGTTGATCATTAGATACCGGAAGAGTCTGGCTGACAAAACCTGAATTTGTTGCAACCTACATTTAACTGAGATTGAAGCGGATTTTGCATTGGCATGGTTTGTGTTGCCCTCAAAGGTTAGGTCTCATTTAGGGATTATAGATTGGAAAATTAATGAGCAATGATGTGAGTTGTTTTTTTGAGGCAGAACCTTGAAAAACAACTCACATCATAGAAACATTTGTAATGACCTTCATTGCAAAATGTTGCCGAACTATTAATTATAGAGAAAAATAAAAAATGATGAAGCAGTTTACCGGAAAACCATGGAGATGGTTGAGTTTGGCCATATTGACCGGGCTTTTTATGATGCCTGGAAATGTTGGAGCCCAGGAAAAGATTGAGGAAATTGATAAGGATAGTGATGATGCCAAGTTTTCAGTAGTTAAAAATCTGGATATTTTTTACTCCCTGTTCCGTGAGCTCAATACCTACTATGTAGATGAAACCGATCCGGAAGAATTGGTGGAAACAAGCATCGAATCCATGCTTGAATCTCTCGATCCTTATACCGATTATATCCCGGAGTCGGAGATCGACGATTTCAATTTTATGACCACGGGCAATTATGCCGGAATCGGGGCACTGATCACGCGGAAAGATAACTACGTTTATGTTTCCGAACCCTATAAAGGATTTCCGGCCGATGAAGCCGGACTGAAAGCCGGAGATAAAATATTGAGTATTGACGGGGAAGATATGAAAGGCAAACCGACCGAACAGGTGAGCAATCACCTGAAAGGGCCGGCCAAATCTGAGGTGAAGGTTACCGTGGAGCGGTATGGCGAAGAGGAACCCATTGACATAGAGATTGTTCGCCGGAACATCCAGATCAACCCGGTTCCCTATTACGGTATGGTTGACGATGAAACCGGCCTCATCATTCTCAATAATTTCACCCGTGACTGTACGCGGGAAGTCGAAAAAGCGCTGGAAGAACTCAAAGAGGAAGAAGGTGCCGAAAAAGTGATTCTTGACCTTCGCGGCAACCCCGGCGGATTGATGGAAGAGGCTGTTAAACTGGCCAATCTTTTCCTTCCCAAAGGATCGGAAGTGGTCAGCACCAAAGGTAAAATTGAACGCTGGGACAAGGACTACCGGGCGCCGCGGGCTCCTGTCGATACAGTTATTCCGCTAACCGTTCTTATCGATCGCCGGTCGGCCTCTGCATCAGAGATTGTTGCCGGTGCCATTCAGGACCATGACCGGGGCGTCATCGTCGGGAATCGTTCCTTTGGGAAAGGACTGGTTCAGACCACCCGCAATTTGCCTTATAATACCAAGCTGAAAGTGACCACTGCCAAATATTATATTCCCAGTGGCCGGTGCATCCAGGCCCTCGATTATTCGGAAAGGAACGAGGACGGCAGTGTGGGTTATGTGCCCGACTCTCTGATATCGGAATATGAAACAGCCAATGGCCGCACCGTTTACGACGGGGGCGGCATATCGCCCGATGTGATCGTTGACAACGACCAACACAGCAATGTGATTTATGCCTTGATGTCGCAGCAAACCATTTTCGGGTATGCCAACCGGTTCCAGGCTGAGCATGAGTCGGTCCCCGAACCTTCGGAATTTTCAGTCACCGATGAAATTTATAAGGATTTTGTAAGCTATGTGGAGTCCCTGGATGATTTCAGATACACATCCGAAAGCAAAGAGCGCTACAAAAAACTGGAAGAAGCCGCGCGTGAAGAGGGCTATTATGAAGTGAACAACGAAGTATTTAAAAAAATGCAGGAGAAGCTGGACGTGGATGTGTCTCATGATCTCGAAACTTTTCGCGGGGAGGTGGAACGCCTTCTGGCTGATGAACTTCTGAAACGCTATTATTACAGAACCGGTGCCATAAAATACAGCCTGGACAAGGACAAAGACCTGAACGAAGCCATTGAAGTGCTGAACGACGAAGACCGTTATAACGGCATTTTGGATGGGTCGGTTCCGAGCCACGCCGGTGACCGGAGAAAAATAAAAAGGGAAAATTAACCTTTCGATCTAACCATTTGTTATAATGGAAATAGCCGGGACATCTTCATTTGAAAGGTGTTCCGGTATTTTTTTGGAATTTGTCAGCACCTCAGGCAAACTTTTAAGGTTTTGGCCCGTACAACATTATCCTGTAAGATCATTATTCAAAAACTCTGATTATGAAATCATTTTGCATAACCATGATGTTGGTGCTTGGGGCTTCTTTGCCCATGGCATCTCAGGAAAATCCCCGTGTTGACCCGGAAAAACTCATAAGAGCTTCATCAGATAAAAACCCGGAGACCATTGATGAAACCCTTGATAAGGCGGAGGACCATTACAAAAGAGGCTATTATGAAGGGAGTTACAGAGCGTTTCATGATCTTTACAGAATTGCAGATGATATTCCGGCTTTGAACTATAAGCTTGGGGTGAGCGCCCTCTATGGCAATCATGCCCGGGAAGCTTCCCGGTTTTTTCTGAAGAGTGTGCCCGGTGTGGCAGACGATTACTACCTGCAACTCGGGTATGCATTTCAGGCTGTTTTTGAATATGATCGGGCCGAAGATGCATTCGAAAAGCATTTCAATTCCCTTTCGGGGATGAAGAAAAAACGTTTTCGTCCCCGATACAATCAGTTGATTGAGGAATGTTCTTATGGGCAGGAACATGCCACGGATTCCATTCCCGCCTTTGTTAAGAATGCCGGACCTGCCATTAACAGCTATTACCATGAATATGGCGCTGTGGAGAACAGGCGGCATGAGCGGATTTTTTATACCTCCCGTCGTCCCGGAAAAATTCCCGAAGAACCTGGCAGCCGGGATAAGCCGGAAGAGAAAATTTTCACCGCCGTTTATACCGGTGAATACGTTTCAGAAGGAGAGGAAGCCGACCGTTTGAATGAAGGACCCCATTCGGCTGTTGCGGGGATTTCTCCCCATGAGGATTTGCTTTATGTCTACTATGGTCGCCGGCGGGCCGGACAGGTCCGCGTGGCCGACATCACCGAGCAGGAAATTGAAAAGCCTGTTCGCATTGGCCGGCGGATCGACGGGAAAATTTCCCAGGAAACGGCACTGACCGAAACGGAGGACAGGGAAGTCTTTTTCATTTCCGACCGGCGTGGTGGAGAAGGAGGAAAGGATATCTGGACGGCACAACACAAGCGCAGCAGACGTTTTACACGACCCCAAAATATGGGCCCTGCAATCAATACCCCGTTTGATGAAGAAGCTGTACACGTGACTGATGACGGACAAACCCTTTACTTTGCATCCAATGGGCACCCCGGCTTTGGAGGCTTCGATATTTTCAAAGTAGAACGGGGTCAAAACGGAGAATGGGGAGAACCTGAAAATATGGGGCAACCGGTAAACAGTCCGCAGGATGATCTCTTTTACTTTCCCACATCAGATCCCCACGTAGCATTCATCTCGTCCTCAAGACCTGGTGGCGAAGGGGGGCTCGATATTTATAAAATTGAGGATGATTTGCGCATCCCGTTCACCATTTCCGGAACCGTTACCGACGAAGACAATGGTGATCCATTGCATGCCCGGGTAGCTCTTATTGATGAGCAACAAAACGAAGAGATCAAATCTGTTTTCACCGATTCTGTGTCTGGCCAATACCATATGGCTGTTGAAGATACCAGTCATTATTCACTTCATGTGAATGCTGAAGAATACAAAAGGGAGACTGCAGACCCCGGATGGCCCGATGAAAGAAATGCTGAAGTGAAACGGGATTTCGCCCTGGATAAATTGATGCATCCTTACAAACTTTATGGTCAGGTGTATGAGGAGGAATCAAGAGAACCGGTTGCAGCCGAGATTCTTTTCCATCCGGCAGGCACCGATTCTGTGGCTCATCGCATCTTTTCCGACCCTGACGACGGTCGTTACAGCATTACTTTTGCTGATAAGCAGGACCTTGAAATGACTGTCCACGCCCGGGATTACTATGCCTATGATGAAGAACTTTTGTTGTCCCGGACCCAGGGTGATGAAGAAGAAAAAAATATACCTCTTGAGAAAAGCATCACAGAATATACCCTCTCTGGTCGGGTGACTGAGGAAGACACAGACGACCCTGTGCCTGCCGAAATTGCCGTTTTTGGCGCCAGTGAAGACGATGCAGCAGAAGTGATCTATGCCGACTCAATTACTGGAAAATATTCGATTACCCTGGATGACCCGGGACCTTTCCTTGTAGAGCTCAATGCGGATGGTTATTTCTTTGAGAATTTTAGTGTTGAATTTCCTCCCGATTCGACCCTGGAGGTGAAAAATGTTGAAATGCGTGCCATGAAAGAGGGGGCCAGCATTGTCGCCGAAAATATACTTTTCACAACAGGCGAGGCCACTTTGAGGGCCGAATCGTATAAAGAACTTGACCGGCTCGTTCGCCTGCTGAAAGAGAATCCTTCGGTCCGGATTGAAGTCTCCGGGCATACCGATAATACCGGGTCGGCATCTCTCAACAAGAGGTTGTCAAAAGAAAGAGCCCTGAGTGTAAAACGGTATCTGGAATCCAAAGGTATAGATCCCGGACGCATCGAATATGAGGGTTACGGGTTTGATCGGCCCATCGCTCCCAACACAACCGAGGAAGGGAGAGCCAAAAACCGGCGCGTAGAGATTGAAGTGATAGAATAATGATGATGAATGATAAACATGGTGCTATGAAGATGGATAATTTTGGAAAAGCTGTCATGGTTTTGCTTGTGGGGTTGGTCCTGGCAGGCTGCCAGGAAGATGACATAGCCGTGACGACAGATGCTGAAGATGACGGGCGTCAGCTTGAACTGGCTGCACCCGCAGGAGATATTACCCTGGAGATCTCTGATCTGCTTGAAGAGATCGATAATGAACACATCCATATCAAAGAAGACGGACTGGTGAGTGTTCGGTACGATCAGGAAGTAGATATAGACTGGGAAACTTTGGTATTGCTCAGGGATTTTCATGAAAATTGGCAATATTCTTTGCCCTTCCTCGATCTAAATTCTGGGAATACCGAAACAATCCAATTCATCGAGAAGGTGAAGTTGAACCATCAGGATAATGTCCGCTACGACAGCATCACAATGCGGGGTGGCTTATTAGAAGCAAACCTGACTGTCCCCCAGGGGTTAAAGGGGGCCATTGAAGTGACAATTCCCGAGGTCAGGGAAAATGGCAATCCGCTTTCCTATCAATTTCCTGCCAATGGAGAGGGGCAGACCTTTCCTATAGATGAAAGCCTGACCGATAAATTTGTTGAATTTAGCCCGGGGGAAGATTCCAGTTACATTAGTGTTGTTACAACGATGGAATTGGAGGAAGTCTCTGGTGGAGATTACACATTGGATTTCTCGCTGACGGATATGCAACCCGGTCTCGCGTTTGGCTATTTCGGGCAGCAGGAAGAATCCAAGCCCCAACAACAACTATCCATTGATTTTTTCGATGAGTTTGATTATCTGGATGAGTTTGAATTTGCTAATGTGGAAGGGGATATCCAGATATCCAGCACCATTGGCGTGCCCTTTGATGTTCGTGTCGACAATATGCATTTTACCCGGGATGATGGAACTTCCTGTGGGGACCTGATGGTTGATGGCAATAATTATGTAGATATCTTTATTGATTCAGCAGCTTATGGGAATCCCATTGATACCACCAAAACCGATTTTAATCTCAATCCCGACAATTCCAACATTGTGGATATGGCCAATTGTCATCCTGCAAAGATGGTTTTTGATGTGACCTCCTTTTCCAATCCGGATGGAGATACAGGGGAACAAAATTTCATGGGCCCCGGAAATGAACTTTTAGGAAAAATGGTGCTCACCATTCCCGCATGGTTCAAAACCAGTGGTTACAGCCGTCAGGATACGATAGATTTTGATGTGAACGATATATTAAAAGACAGTGAGGACGAAGCCCGTGACGTCAACGAGTTGAAAGTTTATTTCAATTTCAGCAACAAGCTTCCTTTGGGCATTTCAGCTACAGCAAAGGTGATCGATGCACAGGAACGGGAGTTGGATGTGCTCTTTGATGGCGAAATCATCCGGGCCGGCACCCCCAATGACGAAGGATATATTGCCGAAGCTGAAGAGACCGAGTTTGAAGTGAGTCTTTCCGGCGATCAGATCAATCAATATCTTGATGAAAACGCTATGAAAATTATTCTGGAGACAGAAACAGGTACTTCCGGAGATGATTTTGTCAAGCTTTATGAAGATATGTTTTTCAATGCCGATGTTTCTTTCGAAGCTTCCGGCGAAGCTTTGTAAATGAGGATATCGTGAGTTTAAAGCCCAGTCTGAATTAAGTATAAAAATTAGAAGACAATGAAGATCAAAAAATATATACTGGCTCTGGCTTTTCCGTTTCTGGCGGGTTTGATTTGTGCTGATGCGCAGGATCCGATGGGCCTTTATTTTATGGAGACCATTCCACAATCGTCGCACCTTAATCCGGCTATGCAGCCACGGGCCAACGTATTTATATCTTTACCGTCCCCTGGATTAAACATTCAAAGCGATGTGGGATTCACCGATGCTTTTCAGGAACAAAGCAACGGAGAATGGGTGACACCTCTGAGCCGGCGTTTCAATTATGACGACCTTTACAGCAAGATCGGGGAGTCCGCGGTTCTGAACCACAACATGGGGGTGGATCTTTTCGGACTGGGCTTTCGTTCCGGGCGCGATTATTTTTCAATAACCCTCTCTGTGAAGAATGAGACGCAGATGGGCCTCCCTTCTGATCTTTTGAAAATCACGGAATCGGGTTTTCCTGACGGATCAAGTTTTGATTTCTCCTCCTTACGGATGAAAGAGGCCACTTATCATGAATTGGCTTTGGGTTACAGCCGAAAGTGGAACGATTATCTGACTTTTGGTGCCCGCTTGAAACCCCTGTTCGGTATAGCCGGGGGCGTTTCGAAAATCGATCAGTTTCATCTGAACACATCGCGTACCCGTTGGAACATGACCGTGGACGGTACGGTTTATTCTTCGGCGCCCCTCAATGTTGAAGAGGGAGAACCGGGTGATTTTCCCGAAACCATTGAGGGACGTGATTTGAGCAATGATGAGACTTCCGACTATTTTACATCACTGCAGAACGGTGGTATTGCCGCTGACCTGGGGATGGTTTATGATTACAGTGATGACTGGACTTTCTCAGCTGCACTGACCAACCTCGGTTACGTGCGCTTTAAGAACGATCTGAACCACCTCTCTTTCAACGGTTCTTATGGTTTTGACGGAATCAGTGTCGACGGCACCAGTGAGGATGATTTTGACCAGGCTTTTGATGACGTGGTGGATTCCATGGAAACTGTCATTGAATACGGGGTCGGGCATGAGAAATTCAGTGTTCCCCTAACGCCGACTTTTAATGCCGGGGCGGCCTATCAATGGACACCATCGGTCTCTTTCGGGTTGCTATCCCAGAGTCGGTTTCAGAAGTATAATTTTTCGCAGGCTTTCAACCTGTCGGCCAATGTTCAGCCCTATAGCTTTGTTGCCCTTAACATGAATTACAGCAAAAGAATAAAGGGCGGCAGCGGACTTGGAACCGCGGTTTCTTTTTTGTTGGGTCCCCTTCAGATGTTTGTGGCCGCCGATTATTTGCCCATGCGATATGCCGATGTCTCCTTTGATGGCGGCGAAGCCGTATCTATTCCCTACAAACAAAAAGACCTTACTTTGCGGTTTGGGCTGAATCTGATTTTTGGTCGTCATGGATTTCGTAACAAGCCGATGATATCGGGTGACGAGTGCAGGTATAGTCCTTATGGCCGGTAAGAAGCATTGGCAATTGATTTCATGGGAATAGCACCCGGATTCATCCGGGTGATATGATGCCACCACGTTACCCCCGCAAGCCGGCTGGAAGCCGGCTTTTCCATTGCCGTGTTTTCTTTTCCGGCAACTTCTCCCCCGGCTGGGCGAAGTCTGGGACTTCGTCCTTTTTAATTGAATGAATTGACCGAAATAAAATAGCCGGATTCATTATTTTTCCCTTATTTTTGTGCACTTTACAGGTGATTACCGTCCCGGATAGGCAACCGGGGGCGGGGTCGCTCCGATTTCTCAGTAATAACCGGAAACAGAATTTGATTTATGGCCCAGGAAGACGTTTTTAAAAAGCTGGTGGCCCACTGCAAAGAGTATGGGTTTGTATTTCCTTCAAGTGAGATCTATGACGGTCTTTCCGCCGTTTATGACTACGGACAAAACGGCGCAGAGCTGAAAAACAACATCAAAAAATACTGGTGGGATTC
>JBNJDH010000019.1:0-18834 GCA_051744695.1 Bacteroidota bacterium
GAGCATTTCGGCGTGCCAGTTTATGTCAACAACGATGCCAATTGTTTTGCAGCAGGCGAAAGATATTTTGGTAAGGGAAAGGACTATGATGATTTTGTGGGACTCACATCGGGGACCGGCCTGGGTGCGGGAATCATCAAAGATGGCAGATTAATGAGCGATCAGAACTGTGGTGCCGGGGAATTTGGCATGATCCCATACCTCGACCACAATTATGAACACTATTGCAGCGGACAATTTTTTTCAAGACAAGGAATACCGGGGCATTTGGCTGCGGAAAAAGCCGTCCTTGGTGACCACACAGCCCTGAATCTTTTCAGGAGTTATGGAAAACACCTAGGTAATGCCATGAAAACCATTATCTTTGCAATGGACCCGGCAGCCATTATTCTGGGCGGCTCAGTAGCCAAGTCGTTTGTTTTTTTCGAAGATGCATTCATGAAGGAACTGAAAACCTTCCCCTATAAACGGACCATCCGAAAACTGGAGATAAAAACCTCCGAAATGACAGACGTTGCCATTGCCGGAGCTGCCGCCTTGTATTATGAAAACGTCAAAGTAAAAAACACAGAAAAAAAATAAAGCAATGCTCAGAGATATGACCCGCCCGGATTGCCCGGTTATCGGAGTGTTCCTGGGGGGGAAAACACTGAAAGCAGGCAGGGTATTCAACGACAAAATTGAAGATTCCATAAACCTCGAGATCGACAACACAGCAAGTGAAGAGCGCATCCTGGGGCAAGTGATCGATGCCATCTCAACTGTCTATTCTCCTGATATCGCGGGAATCGGAATTGGCGTTCCCAGCCTTGTGGACGTACTGGAAGGAATTGTTTACAACGTAGAACACATTCCTTCATGGCGTAGAGTACACCTGGCAGATCTATTGAAAAAACATTTCAAGACCAGCATTTATGTCAACAACGATGCCAACTGTTTTGCCATCGGGGAAAAATATTTCGGCAAAGGCTTGAAATACCGGAATATGGTAGGTATTGTCTCCGGCGTGGGACTGGGAACCGGTATTATAGCTGATGACCGCCTGTTAAGTGGAAGAAACTGCGGGGCCGGAGAGTTTGGCTACATCCCCTACAAAGACCACAATTATGAGCATTACTGTACCACATCGTATTTTGAGATAAAATATGGCCTCAAACCTAACACCCTCTACACAAGGGCAAAAAAAGAAGATAAGATCGCTCTGGCCGTTCTTGAACAATTTGGAATTGATTTCGGAAATTTCATAAAAACCATCATGTTTGCTATCGATCCCGAGCTCATTGTTATCGGCGGAAATCTGACACGGTTCTTTCCTTTTTTTGAGTCGGCACTATGGAGGACCATAAGAAAATTCCCCTATGACCAAACCGTGGAGCGACTCAGCATCGAAACCAGCGAAACTCCGGACATTGAAATTTTAGGGGCCGGGGCGCTCTATTTTGATGCTGAAAGAAAACCACAATCATAAAACCATCATTCATGCCCCAAATTGGACAAGTCAACACCCTAACCATAAAAGATTCATCTCCCCATGGATTTTATCTTGATGGGGAAGCTTTAGGTAACATTCTCCTTCCCAATCGATATACACCAGAAGCAAAAAAAACGGGGGATCAAATCAAGGTATTTATTTATCTCGATTCTGAAGACCGTTTGGTTGCCACCACTGAAACGCCTTTAGCCAAAGTAGGGGAATTTGCTTTTTTGCGGGCCTCTGCCATCAATAAAGTCGGAGCATTTCTGGACTGGGGGCTCCCGAAAGATTTGTTTGTTCCCTTTCGCGAGCAGAAACAAAAAATGAAAGAAGGAAACAGATATTTGGTTTACGTTTATCTGGACGATGCCACCAAAAGGATTGTTGCATCGGCAAAAATTGAAAAATTCCTCGACAATGTCTCTCCTGCATTCAAGCCCGGAGAAAAAGTTGACCTGGTCATCATCGAAGCCACCGATATCGGATACAAAGCCATTATCAACAACACCCACACCGGCCTGATATATAAAACCCAGGCTAGCCGACCCTTTGAACCCGGGGAACACACCGCGGGTTACATCATCCGGATTCGCAGCGACGAAAAAATTGATCTATCCCCAGAGCCCGTGGGTTATCAGGCCATCGACGGCATTTCCGGTCAATTACTGGAGAAGATAAAAGCCAACCGGGGTTTTCTTCCCCTCACAGATCAATCATCCCCTAAAGAGGTCCAACTCATGCTGGGAATCAGCAAGAAAACCTTTAAGAAAGCCATAGGCGCTCTATATAAACAAGGGAAAATCCGACTGGAAAACGACGGCATCCAATTGTTGCAAGATTGATGGTGTGGTTATTGATCCGGGGTAAGGCGGATCATCACCGGCAAATGATCACTAAAGCCACCCACATACTTAAACCCTGAATAAGTGCGACAGGGACGAAAACCTGGGTAATCAGGAGCTTCTTCCAGCAGAAAGCCGGGAGCCACAATCTGCATGGCGGTATCTTTCAGGAAATATCCGTTGCGATCTTCTCCAGACAAAAGATTCTTAGAAACCAAAATTTGATCGAAACAGGTCCATTCATGCCTATAGCGAATGGTCCCGGGCACTTTGCCTTCCGCATGAAGAGCCAGATTGACAAAAGGGCCGTCCGGGGTCCCGGGTTGACCGGACAGGATTTTCAGGCTCTTATTCACAGGTTCGTCATTAAAATCCCCCATTGCAATCATTTTGGCATCTGGAGAGCTTTGCCGGATCGAATCGCACAGAGCCTTCAATGTTTTTGCTGCGGTTATCCGCTTTGACTGGGTCGCCAAAACTCCACCCCAGCGGGAGGGCCAATGATTGACCATGACATGAAGTGTATCTGCTTCGTCGGCCACACCTTTCACATACAAAATATCACGGGTGGGACGTCTTTCTTTATCCTGAAAAGTTACAGGCACCGGCCGGGCTTTCAAAACATCAAAACGATCGCGCCGATACAACAAGGCTGCATCAATTCCCCTCTCATCCGGCGATTCAAAATGAACGACGTGGTAAGCTAGCTGATCAAGACCCGTTTGGAAAATTAGTTCATCAAGCACATGCCGGTCTTCCACTTCACATAAACCAACCAGCACCGGCGGATTCCATTTTCCTGCAAAAAGAATTACCTGTGAGACTTTCCGTTGTTTATCAACTTTTCTATAATGCGTCCATCGCCGGTCTCCTCCCGGAGTAAACGCATCGTCGTCCTTTTCCGGATGTTTATCCGGGTTGAAAAGGTTTTCCACATTATAGAATAAAACACCAACCTCCACGGGTTTCTTTTGCTGGGAAAAAGAAGTAAAGGAGAAAAAGAAAGTGCAAAGAATAACCAGGATCAGAACTCGGCAAGGCATAAAAATGGGGTGGGGCTTAAAAGGTTAAACAAACATTTGGTGAAAACCAGACCTGCTTTTTCTATTAAACTAAACACCCCGATAAACCGGAGCGCTATTTTCATCCGTATAAAATTAATTTATTAATGTCGGATGGAACCTGCCTGACGTTTTCTCGAAAAGAAACTATTTTCTCAAAAGAAACTTTCCAGGAAAACATGATTTGCCCTCTAATAAGTCGGCAGGCAGGCCTGTCTGCCGTTTTTTGTATATGTAACCATCATTTTCAATGGTGTTGGATCAAAAATCAGAATGCTTCTGTTTCATAACCCACCAGGCAGGCTCGCATGCAAGAACTTATACATGTTCTTTTGAGGCAATCATTGCCATGCTCGTTTCATTCGTATAAAATTAGGCTCTAGTTTAATTTTTGCGTTGCTATTTTTCAACAACAAATAAATTTGGGCAAAATCCTTAAAGCCCCCGGAATGTAGCGATCGTACGGTAAAAAAAGTTCCCCAAAAAGCCTTAGCCACGGCAGCGGTGACACTCTTTGCACCCTTAAATTTTTTCTGTTACAGGGACACCCCTCCCGGAACTTGGGTATTGATTTTCTGAGTGTCAATTACCATACGGCCGTCCTTGCCAGGGCTTTACAGGAAAAATCGCCATTTTAAACTACAGCCTAAAATTATTCTAAGTTATTGGTATGCTTGGGCCTTATACATATTCTTTAGTGACAACCTTTGTCATGCCCGTTTCATTTAAGCATAGAACATACTTTTGACCAGCAAGTTGTTGAAATTGACCTTCTCAATCCTTATTAAGTGCAGACTTATTTTATGATTAGCTTTAAAAACCTTGCATTTTAAATGAAATAACATATATTAAATTACTCAATATTAAACCTTTAATTGTTTTTCAGTAGCTCCTAAATATAACTTTGGAGTCAGTATCCTTTATATTTTTAACCGAAAAGGCAATCGGCAAAAAATAATACATTCCTCAAATAAAAAAGCGGACATTACCAAAAAACAGATTATTTAAAGAGCCTAAAATTGTTGCACGGGGTGATGTTAAGGAATTAATCACATAAAAAGTAAATTTCCGGAACCGAAAGTAATTTTGAAAAAAGTATCCAAAATTTATCCGCCAAATTTAATTTAAGAAAGAAATTTTAAAAATTCCAAGAATAATTTCATAGCCTGAAGCCGGGTTGTTCATTACTTGATTCGAACTTCACCTATCAATAGGCTTTACCTGTGCAGTATATACATATTATTAAACAATACAGTAAATTTACTACACGAGATGAAGTGGTTTATTCCCTTAAAATTTAGCTATCCTATTTTTTAGTCGCTTCAATAAAATTATCCGCACCACCAACTAACTTTTACCCTGTTAAGAAATCCTTTATAAAGAACTATTTTAGGACCATTTAAGGGCTCTTACTTAAAATAGCAAAGAATGTTCCACGTGGAACATTACCTCCCCATAAGCACAAGCAAAACATTAATGTCACTAGGGGAAACACCACTAATCCGGGAAGCCTGTCCGATGGTTTCGGGATCTACCCTGGAAAGTTTTTGTCTTCCTTCAGTAGAAATGTTTTTAATAGACATATAATCAAACTTCCCCTTAATTTTTAAATTTTCTAACCTTTTCAGTTTATCAGCAAGATTCTGTTCCCGATTGATATATCCCTCATATTTAATGGAAATTTCAATTCCATCTAAAATTTCAATTTTACGATCGCTGGGTAATTCATGGCAAAAAGTTCTTAATGGTTCATATACATCAACAAGTTCTTTAAGCTGAACCTGGGGACGGGTAACCAAATCTTTAACCTTAACTTTCTGCTTTAAGGGGGAAGTTCCCTTTGAATTTAAAAAATCATTTATTTCATTAGGTGTGACACTATGATCCTGTAAAAATTTAAGAATCCGATTCCGCCATTCTTGTTTTTCCAAAAAAAGTGAGTGGCGATAATCATCCACCAAACCAATTTCTCTTCCCCGGGTGGTTAACCGCAAATCTGCATCATCCTGCCGCAACAAAATCCGATATTCCGCTCTGGAGGTAAACATGCGGTAAGGCTCATCCACGCCCTTGGTGACAAGATCATCAATAAGCACACCTATATATGCCTCATCCCTCCTTAAAACAAATCTTTCTTCTCCCCTTAGCTTCAAAACGGCATTAATTCCGGCAATCATTCCCTGTGCCGCGGCTTCCTCATAACCCGTGGTCCCGTTAATTTGCCCCGCAAAATAAAGATGAGGGATCATTTTTGTTTCCATGGTATGATAAAGCTGCGTAGGGTCAAAATAATCGTATTCTATGGCGTAGCCTGGCCGAAAAATAGAAGCATTTTCCAAACCGGGAATATATTTTAAAGCATCAATTTGTGTATCTAACGGAAGGGAACTACTAAATCCATTTAAATAATATTCCACAGTTTCCTCCCCTTCCGGTTCAAGATACAATTGATGTTCTTCTTTATCTTCAAAAGTTACGATCTTGGTTTCAATACTGGGACAATACCGGGGTCCGGTACTGGTAATGGTCCCATTATAAAGAGGACTGAAATCGATATCATCCCGAATTTTATTATGAACTTCTGTATTGGTATAAGTAATAAAACAACTGCGTTGCGTAAGCTTTCGGTTGTCAACAGGTAAAAATGAAAATTGATGAGAATCTTCATCACCAGGTTGCTCTTGCAAAACAGAAAAGTCAATGGTCCGACCGTCAATTCGAACCGGCGTTCCTGTTTTCATTCTTCCTGTACGAAAACCTTTTTGTATAAATTTTTCGGATAACCCTTTAGATGAAGGATCGGCCATCCTGCCTCCTTCAATGCGGACATCACCAATGTGCATAAGACCATTAAGAAACGTTCCGTTGGTAAGGATAACCTTTTTGCCTTTGAAAAGAACTTTCTGGAGTGTATACACACCAATCTCATCATCTTTAAAATCAAGATCGACTACAGTATCCTGCCAAAAAAAAAGATTAGGAATTTTTTCAAGCTGAGATCGCCACCGTGCAGAAAAAACCATCCTGTCGCACTGAGATCGGGGGCTCCACATGGCCGGACCTTTAGACCGGTTCAACATTCTAAATTGAATAGAGGAAGCATCCGTAACCACCCCCATTAAGCCCCCCAGGGCATCAATTTCACGGACAATCTGTCCCTTGGCAATACCACCAATGGCTGGATTGCAGCTCATCTGAGCGAGCTTGTTTAAATCCATGGTGATTAACAAAGTCCTCATTCCCATTCCGGCAGCAGTAGCAGACGCCTCGCAACCAGCATGCCCCCCTCCTACAACTATAATATCATATTCAAAATCCATAAACGAAACCTAAAACAAATCACCTAATTAAAACAATTGGTAATAAAGCCTAAGCGCTTTATCCTCTTCTTCCCTCATCAAGTTTTTCTCTCCTTCCGTATAATCAGGAAACCCCATTAAATGCAATGCTCCATGAATAATGACTCGAAGCAATTCTTCAAAAAAAGAAACACCAAACCTTTCTGAATTGTTTTGGACTACAGGAATACCTATTAGAACATCGCCGGAAATTTTCCGACGAATAGAATAATCGAAAGTAATAATGTCAGTTGGATAATCATGCCCGAGAAATTCCCGGTTAATGGAATGAATATAAATATCTGAAGAAAATAAATACTCAATTCGACCTACCTTAAAACCTTTTCTTTCAGCGACTTGTATGATCCAGTGCTTAACATTTTCAACATTTGCCAGGGGATTGTTAGGAAGATCGTATGTAGAGAACGAAATAGCCAAGTTAATTACGTTAAACTGAACGAAATTTTAACTTCATTTCCTTTTTCATTGAATTCAACTTCATCGGCAAGATGTTTCATAAGAAATATCCCTCGCCCATGAGTTTTTTCAATATTTTCGGGCTTGGTAGGATCAGGTAAATCCTGATGATTAAAACCGGGTCCGTTATCAGAGATTATAAATTGAATTTCCTTGTCGGTCACTTCATATTTCAGCACAACATCTTTATCCTTCTCCAATTTATTCCCATGAACAATGGCATTATTGACACCTTCTACAACAGCAAGCAACAATTTCCCATAAATATCAGAATGCAACTGGTACTTAGTAGAAATGTCATCTATCAACTTTTCCACTAAGTTGATATTCTTAATTTCCGATTTAAAAACCATTTTATTCACTATAACAACATTTTTTGTTGGGACGAAAAGATTATTTGCTAAATTACACTATTTTATACTCACAACCCCTAAAAGAGTTTCTAAATAAGAAAAAAATTTTTATAAATCATTGCAAAAGCCATTGTTCAGGGTCAAGTTTGGTGTTTTCTTCCCATATTTCGAAATGAAGAATCTCCTGCATTTCACTACTTTCTTCAAAAACTTCTCCTATTTTTTCGCCAGCGTTGACAATATCACCTTTTGAAACGTAAACATCAACTAAATTTCCATATACGGTCAAAAATTTACCATGCCTAACGATAACCGCTTTATTCAAACCAGGAATACCAACTACTGTAGAAACCTCTCCGGGATGAACACAAAAAACATCTGACCCTTCACTCAACTGAATGTCGATGCCATTGTTTTTTATTGTCACATTTTCCAGAACAGCATGACGGTGTTCACCGAATGAATTCACAATAACTCCCTCATTAACCGGCCAATTAAGTTTTCCCTGCTTTTCTGAAAAATCACTCGATTCGGCAGGATTAATATCTTCTTTCTTCTGAGCGGCTATTAAATTTTCGATTTCCTCCTCAAGTTGTCGGGCGGCTGTTCTCTTTTCTTCAAGACTCTCCTTCAGCCACTGCTGTTCAGTTTTTAACCTCTGAACAAGGCGAGATTTTCGATCGTGATTATTCTCGAGACGATGAAGTTCATTTTCCCTTTCAGTAAGAACTGCTTCTTTTTCTTCTCTTTGCTGCTGAATTTCTTTTAAAAGGCTTTGTACTTTTTTTTGCGATTCAACAAGAATCTCACCCTGCCGTTGCCTATAGCGACTATATTCCTTAAGTAAGCGGTACCTCTGATAAGCTTCATTAAAATCACTTGCACTAAATAAAAACATCAATTCATTTAAATCATCTTTCTTTTTATAAGAATCCCGTAAAATCTTACTATACTCTTTTTTTAACTGCTGAATATCGTCTTCAAGATCATTTACCAGCATTTGATTAACCTCAATCTGCCGGTCTAGTTGGTCAATCTCATCACGGAAATTATTAATAAGTCGCTCGCGGGCGTCAATTTCTTTTTCAATAAGATTCAATTCCCTGACATTATCCTGCCGGTTTTCCTCCTTTTCTTCAATCATCCGGGAAGTTCGGGAAATTTCTTCAAGAAGTTGTTCCCGTTCCTTTCTCAGCTCTCCAATACTCTGTCCAAAAAGAATCCCCCCGGGAAGAAAAAAAAGAAAACAAAGAAATATTTTAACGATATATTTTTTCATATTGATCGGGAATACTGAAGGAAATATCTCTTTCTCCATTGAAATCAACACTCCCAAACTTAAAATTTAATGAAAAAGAAGATCCCTGATGCTGACCTTCAATACCTAAAACTTCAGGAAAATAGCTTTGATCTATATCCTTAAAATCCTTGTACTTTACATCCACATCAAGACCATCTTCAATGGAGGTAAATGAAGTCCTTGTTAAATAAAAATGATCAGGATCAAACCAAAGCCTGTGAAACACCGGAATATCGTTACTCCTGTTTTTTATTTCCCTCTGAAACTTTTTTTCTTTCACGGAAGCAAGCTTGTATTGTTTTTCTTCAATCCCACCATGATAATCTGTCAAATCATTACCTGCAAAATAACTAAAACCTCTGTTTAAAAAAAGATTTTGCAAAATCCTAAAATCAATATCCAGTCCAAAGCGTTTCCGAATGTCATTATAATTGGAATAAACTACAACCCGATCCATTCTATCAATAATAACAACTTCTTCGGGTTGAAAATGAATACGGGCAGCTTCAATCCCCATAGGACCTATGACGCTCATCCGCAAAAAAGAATCGGTTTTCAGCCAGATATTGGCTTTAAATCTCCGATTTTCCCTTTCACTATTTAATTTAACAACAGTACGCCGATAAAAAACTTCCTCTTTTTCAGGTCTTGCATTTTCAATTCTTTTTACCAATTCGGAATCCCGAAGAGGTAAAACGGGCAAAGCATCGCTAATTTTTTCTTTAGTTTTACAACCCGACAATAACAAAATGAAAATGAAAACAATAATTCCAAACTTATTGTTCCTCATCTATATATTCCCTTTTTTCAATCTTTTCTTCCAATAAATCAGAATGATCATCAAATTTAAAAGCTTCACGCCACTTTTTCAAAGCTTTGTCAACCTGGTCATTTTTAAACAAAATATCACCGTAATGTTCTAAAATGACACCGCTATCCTCTTCCATATTATCTATAGCTCTTTCTATAATAAATTGGGCTTCAGAATAATCACCTTTTTTAAACAGGACCCAGGCATAAGTATCCAAATAAGTAGGATTTCCCGGTTCCAATTCAACAGACCGGGAACTCATTTTTTCGGCTTTATCAAGATCTTTACCTTCTTCAGCCAGGTAGTAGCTATAATTATTCAAAACAATCACATTGTTTTTATCAATATCAAGGGCCTTTTCATAATGATGGAAACATTTCTCCATATCCTCAAGCGAATGATAAATATCTCCGAGGTAAGAATGTAACCGCCCTTTTAAACCGGGATTCTCTTCAACTTCAGCCAAACCTTTCTCCATAGTATCGGCGGCTTCATCAAGTCTATCTTCCTGAAAAAGGGATACTCCGTGAAAAAGCCTGAACATAGGCTCTTCAGGGAAAAAGGTGACGGCCTCTTCTGATTTTTCCAGCAACATTTCATTGTTGTCCAAAGAAGATAACAAAAACAAATATTCCTGCCATATTTCGGATTGATTGGCATCCAATTCAAGTGCCTGGTCAAATAGATCAAGAGCTTTTTGTTCTTTCCCCTCATCTACCAAATAATTGCCATATGCCCCATAAATTTGCGATCGATGGGGATGCTTATCAATAAGAATGTCAAAAATGCGGGTAATATCCTCATAGGTAAGCGGATTATCCTCATTCTTTTTATTTGCCACAAAAGGCATAATCCGCTGGAATTTTGACCGAAAATCTATATTATCAGAAGAAAAGGCTTTAAATAAATATTCTCTGAATTTTTCATCCTCATCAGTATCCATGTAAAAATTAGCAAGTGAGAACAAAACTTTGCCATTGTCCTCTTCAACATCCAGGGCTTTTTCATACATCTCAAGGGCTTTTTCATTCTCATCGATTTCAAAATAAAAATCACCCAAATAGACGTAATAATCACCGGTCTGCGGATAATGTTCAATAAGTTTTTTCAACTCTTTTTCTGCCGCATCATAATCTTCATTTTCTAATAAAATCTGATATTTTTCCAGTGACAAACCCTCATTAACACCAATCCGGTTTTCCATCCGGTTAAGATTGGAAACAGCTTTTTCATGAAATCCATTATCTAACTGCAATTGAGCAAGAAAATAAAGATCATCCACAGTTAAATCATCGAGTTTTAAAAGGTTTTCGGCAACATCAACAGCTTTTTCTTTAGAACCATTTTGAATGTAAAGCCGGGCAAGAAATTGAATGTAATGCTTGTTGTCAGGTTTATAACGGAAGGCAGGTTTCATGAATTCAAGCGCTTTTTCATATTCCTCATTTCCGGCAAGCAAACGGGAAACTTCGTAGGAACAGGCAGCACAAGTAGAATCAATTTTCAAAGCCTCATTAAAATACATATAACTTTTTTGAGGCTCACCAATGGCTTGGTAACGCAATCCCTCATAAAAGAAATAATCAAGCTGTCTCTCTTCTTCCTGACTCAATTGGACATCAATATTGGACCAATCTTCTACTTTTTCTTCCTTAGAGGCCTCTTTCGTTGTATTCTTCTGGAAAACAGAACACCCATAAAAAAGAAAAGAAAACAAAAAAACTATAATAAAATACCTCATTTACTAAATCATTATTGTTAATACAAAAAAAAGGTCAACTTTAAACTCCGGTATGTCCGAAACCTCCACCACCACGTTGAGTCAAATTCAATTCGGAAACTTCTTCCCAATTAAATGTTTCATATTTGTGCACAACCATTTGACAAATCCTGTCTCCATTCTGAATGGTAAATTCATCGTTGGACAAGTTAACCAAAATAACTTTAATCTCCCCACGGTAATCGCTGTCTATAGTTCCCGGTGTATTCAACACGGTAATTCCGTGTTTAGCTGCAAGCCCGGAACGTGGCCTGATTTGAGCTTCATAACCACGGGGCAATTCGATAAACAAACCAGTGGGCACCATAACCCTTTCCAGAGGTTTGATCAATACATCGTCATTCAAATTGGCGCGCAAATCCACACCTGCCGAACCTTCGGTGGCAAATTCAGGCATAGGATTCGGGCTCTGGTTGACCAGCTTTATTTTTATCATATCGATTAATTACAAAAAATGAACCAACAAAGATAGCAAAGATAACTGCTTTAAACATATAGGAAAAAAATTGTGAGGATATGTCTATCATGTAGTCCAATCCAAAAATCATAAGGGCAATAACAAAATAAACCAGATACTTCAAGGGCCGATAGGGTACGGGATAAAATCTCTGGCCAATAACCCATGATAAAATCATCATAATCGAATAACCGACCAATAAAGCAATGGCCGATCCAACAACTCCAATGTCGGGTACAAGTAAAACATTAAGTAAAATGGTAATTCCGGCCCCAATTCCTCCAAAAACAGCACCGACCCAAGTACGGTCCGTCAATTTGTACCAAAGGGACAAATTAAAATAAACACCGTAAAAGAGAAGGGCAATTAAAACAAGCGGGATAATGGTGTTGCCACGAATATACTCGGCAGTTAAAACCACGTTGATCAAATCAATAAATAAGGTAATACCCAGGAAAATAATAAGCCCGAAAAAAATAAAATAATTCATAACCTGGGCATAATAGGAAATTCCTTTATCCTTATTTTTGAAAAAATAGGGTTCAAACGCAAACCGGAACGATTGAATAAAAAGACTCATTAAAACCCCTATCTTAAAGTTGGCGCCGTAAACAGCAAGTTCTTTAAAACCTTCGCCGGGAAGCAGCGCAGGCAACAAAATTTTATCGATATTTTGAGTAACCATACCGGTGATTCCAACAAAAAGTACCGGCAAAGAATAAATTAAAACAGGACGAAGTATTTTAAAATCTATAATACTCTTAATATTAAAGAATTGAGGAAACAATAAAGCAAAAGCAAGAACACTACTCAGAAAATTACTAAAAAAAACATAAAAAACCCCGTCAAATTTCTGATAAACCTCTGTCAATCTTTCACTCAAAATATTTTGATCAATCAGATGCGGAATTAAAAGAAGGAAAAACAAATTAAATCCTACATTGGCACAAATGTTAATGAATTTGATTATCCCGAACTTATAGGGCCGATTAAGCAACCTGAGCCGGGCAAAAGGCAATGCAATAAAAGAATCAATGCCAAGAATGAAAAATAAAAATAATATGGCAAGGGAATGATCACCGTCATAAAAAACCTCACTAATGGCCCCGTGAAAAAATAACCCAATCAATACAAACGCACCACTGGTAATAGTCAACAAGGTAAGAAGCGTTTTAAAAACAGTTTTTTCATTATAGGATTTTCCTGCAAACCTGAAAAAACCGGTTTCAAGCCCATAAGTCAGAAAAACAAGCAAAACAGCTACAACCCCATAAAAATTAACCACAACCCCATATTCATGTTGAGTTAAAGTCCGGATATAAAAAGGCATAAGAAGCCAGTTCAAAAGGCGTCCGAGCATTGTCGTAGCCCCGTAAATAACTGTTTCTCCGGCAAGTTTTTTTAAACTGAGACTCATTTAAGCAATAGATCGTTAGATTATTAGAATTAAGATGTAAAAAAAATCGTATGTTGCTGATATACCGGGATTAAAACAGAAAAATCCCGATATTTTAAACAACTGAACTACAAACCAATACAAAAGTTTAACGGACTATTATTAAAAATAGACCGTTAGCAAAAATAAATGGCAAATAATTTCAATATTTCTAGATTTCAATAATTTTTAATAAAAAAGGAACCATTAAAAGATCTACATCAAGCAATTTCAAAGAATTAACAGCCTATGATCAAAATAAAGTAGATTGTGTAGAACCAGGTTCCCGCCCAAAATGCCGATAAGTAAGAGGGGTGACAACCCGGCCACGAGGGGTACGTTTAACAAACCCTTCTTTAATCAGGAAAGGTTCATACACTTCTTCAATGGTACCGCCATCTTCACCGATAGCAGTGGCAATAGTGGTGATTCCAACAGGACCACCATCAAATTTATCCATAAGTGTGGTAAGAATTTTATGGTCCATTTGGTCCAAACCATACTGGTCAATGTTAAGAGCTTCCAGACCAATTTTGGTAATTTCCATATCAATGGATCCGGAACCTTTGACCAGGGCAAAATCACGAACCCTCCGCAACAAGGAATTGGCAATACGCGGTGTACCCCGGCTTCTCCGCGAAATTTCACGGGCAGCATCTTCCTGAATGGAAACATCTAAAATATGGGCAGAACGTTGAATAATATTTTTGAGAACACCGGCATCATAATATTCAAGATGAGAATTGATGCCAAAACGAGCACGCAAAGGACTGGTTAATAAACCACTTCGGGTAGTAGCCCCAATAAGAGTAAATGGATTGAGATCAATTTGAATGCTTTTGGCCCCGGGACCTTTGTCAATCACAATATCAATCCGGAAATCTTCCATGGCCGAATACAAATATTCCTCAACCACAGGGCTTAGTCGGTGAATTTCATCAATAAAAAGAACATCCTTAGGTTCAAGTGAGGTAAGAATTCCTGCTAAATCTCCGGGTTTATCAAGAACGGGACCACTCGAAAGTTTAAAACCCACACCCATTTCGTGGGAAATAATATTGGAAAGGGTGGTTTTTCCCAAGCCGGGAGGACCGTGAAGTAAAACATGATCCAGAGCTTCATCACGCATCAAGGCAGCCTTCACAAAAATTTCAAGGTTTTCAACAACCTTTGATTGTCCGCGAAAATCACCAAAGGAGAGGGGCCTGAGTTGTTGTTCTATATCCGGTTCTTTCGCTTTTTCTTCTCCCTCGTTGCGAATATCAAAATCCATCATGAATGATTAACAGAACTCATTTCAAACCCAAATTTCCGAATAATTTCCTCAAATTTTTCTATGTCAAAAGGTTTGGCCATGTACTCATCCATGCCATTACGTAAACATTTATCCCTGTCGGCATCATAAGTATTGGCGGTCAACCCAACAATAATATTAGATTTTCCGGAATCCTTTTCCTTTTCCCGTATTTCATGTGTTGCTTCCAACCCATCCATAACAGGCATCATCAAATCCATCAATATAATATCGTAATCTTTCTTTTCCAGACGATTAACAGCTTCTTTTCCGTTATTGGCCACATCAATTTGAAAACCATACTTCGAAAGCGTCAAAAAAATAAGCTTCTGGTTTAAAACATTATCTTCGACCAAAAGTAACGTGATCCTTTCCATGAAAACGCAATTTTGCAAATTAAAGCAAGAAATTTCTTATATTTCAAGGATAAAGGTAAAAAATAATCACGTTTTTGCTTCTCTATAAGTTACTTTTTCAAAAGACTTTGAGAAAGTTCAAACATTTTTTCAATGGGTTTGACAGCTTTTTTTCGAAGCTCTTCATCAATAGTCACCTCAGGGACTTCATGTTTAAGGGTAAGATAAATTTTTCGAAGGTTGTTTAACCGCATGTATTCACAATCATTACATCCACACGTAGAGTCGAGAGCTGGTGCAGGCAGAAAGGTTTTGCCGGGCGAAGATTTTTGCATCTGGTGCAAAATCCCAGATTCTGTAGCGACAATAAATTTATTTTGATCAGAACTCTGGGTATAATTCAACAACTTGGCCGTACTTCCTATAAAATCAGCCACTGTTAACACAGGTTTTTTACATTCGGGATGGGCAATGATTTCAGCATCAGGATGTTCTTTCTTTAAGTCAATAATCTTTTCAACAGAAAACTTTTCATGCACATGACAAGCTCCGTCCCAAATAACCATTTCACGTCCGGAAATGCTTTGAAGATAATTGCCCAGATTTCTGTCAGGGCCGAATAAGATCTTCTGATCTTCAGGAATGCTGTTAATAATGTTGACAGCATTGGTGGAAGTAACCACAATATCCGAGAGCGCTTTCACACCTACATTGGTATTCACATAGGTAATCACAGTATGACCGGGATGTTCATTAATAAAGGCTTCAAACGCATCCGGGGGACAACTATCCGCCAGGGAACATCCGGCATTCATATCCGGAATGATAACTTTCTTCACGGGAGATAAAATTTTGGCGGTTTCTCCCATAAACAAAACGCCGGACAACAAGATAATATCGGCATCGGTTTTTGATGCTTCCCAGGCCAAAGCAAGACTGTCACCAACAAAATCGGCTATGTCCTGGATCTCTTTTTCCTGGTAATAATGAGCCATCAAAAGGGCATTTTTCTCCTTTTTCAACCGATTGATCTCATCAATCAAATTTATATCTGCAGATATTTTTTCGTCAACGAATCCCTTTTTCAACCATTCACTCCTCATATACATATTATAATAGATTTATAAATAATAGTGTAAATGTTATAACCCGGTTAATTGTGTTCAAAATTTTCTTTGCTTCCTCTTGCATTTGATGGAAGTAAACAAATCGTAAAGCTTTTGTCAACCGGTAATTTACTCCTTAACAAGTTGAATCGTAAAGCACAAGAGACGATATCAACAGCTGTTAATCCGATGCAAATTTAAAAATTAATTGGGCCTTCCCGTTTATTACTTCTTTCAAAACTGTGAAAAAACAATTGATAAATTTCTGTCTCTGTTTTTGGTGTTTTCATCCATAGCGTTCCTAAGGCAAAAAATCCGAAAAGGCAAGAAAAACTTTTTACCAACAATTCATAAAAACCCCACCACTTTTCAACAGGTTAATAACCGATTTCAGGAAAATTTTTCACTTGAACCAAAAAAATTTGCAATATCTTTATTATCAGTTATATGTACATTTTTTGATTTCAAATATGCTGATTAATTGAAATGTAAAAAATGGCCGGATAATTTATTATCTTTGAAACAAAAAATATGCTTTTCACAAAAATAGCCATCGGAAGCGATCATGCCGGGTTTAATCTTAAAACGTATCTAAAGGGTGAATTGTTGAAAAAGGGTGTTGAAGTTGTTGATTTAGGTACGTATTCTGATGATAGCACGGATTATCCCGATTATGCACATCCACTTGCCCGCGCTGTAGAAACCGGGGAGTGTGAAGTGGGCATTGCTATCTGCGGAAGCGGTAACGGAATTAGTATGACTGTGAATAAACATCAGGGCATCCGTTCTGCAGTTTGCTGGAATACCGAGATTGCTTACCTTGCCAGACTCCACAATGATGCCAACATTTGTGCCCTTCCCGGACGGTTTTTAAAGCAGCAGGAGGCAATGAAAATTGTTCAGGCCTTTTTTACCACCGGGTTTGAAGGCGGCCGGCATAAGCGCAGAATTGATAAAATCCCGGTTTCGGATTAAAGCGATTCCTGAGGGATGATTTAGACTTCTTAACGGAAATAATATTTTTCTCATGTCCAGATCTTTAGAGAAAACATTTTTGAAAGATGCCGATAGGGTTGCTTTTGATTATAAACACCGCGCCACCATTCGGTACAACATGTCGAAGTATGATGCGGCTGTCCGGAAGGGAGAAAAGAGGTACAGCGATCTTTCCCTTGCCCGCCGGAAAGCAGCTACGCTGAAGAGAAAAGTTTTGAAAAATCTTCCGGGGTATCTTGAAACATTTGAAAGGAATGCTATTTCAAACGGTTGTGAGGTAGAATGGGCATCTGACAGTGATGAGGCCATTGATATCATTACCCGCGTACTGAAGGAAGAGGATGCTCGTTTGCTTGTAAAAAGCAAATCGATGACTACGGAAGAGGTGAATGTCAATGAGCAGATGGAAGAGATGGGCATCGAATCTCTGGAAACCGACCTGGGAGAATTTATTGTGCAAATTGCCGGTGAAAAACCTTATCATATTGTTACTCCGGCTATGCACAAATCTAAAATGGACATTGGTTCTCTTTTTAAAGAAAAATTTGGTTTATCGGATACATCCTCCGCAGAAGAGATGACGAAGTTTGTGCGTCAAAAACTGCGCAACAAATTTGAAACGGCGGGTGCCGGACTTACCGGTGCCAATTTTTTGCTTGCTGAAGAGGGAGGAATTGCCATTACAGAGAATGAAGGCAACGGAATGCTGACCTTTTCTTTTCCTAAAGTACACATTGTGTTGGCCGGTATTGAAAAAGTGATCCCTTCGTACAAAGATTTGGATTTGATGTGGCCGCTATTGGCTTCACACGGAACCGGCCAAAAAGTGACCGTTTACAATTCGGTGGTATTTGGGCCCGGTGGAAAAGATGAAAAGGATGGACCTTCGCGCATGATTGTGGTTTTGCTTGATAACGGACGCAGTCATTTGTATGGCCTTCCCGAACATTCAGAAGCCTTGTCCTGTATCCGTTGCGGAGCTTGCCTGAATGGTTGTCCTGTTTACAAAAATATTGGGGGATACACTTACCGATCTGTATACAGCGGACCCATTGGTTCTGTGATCACACCACATTTGAAAGGATTAAAAGATTATCAGCATTTGAGTTTTGCCAGTTCTTTATGCGGCCAATGCGAAGAAGTGTGCCCGGTAAAAATTCCTCTGCCTTCTTTGCTTTTGAAAAACCGTCGGGATGCAGTAAATCAGGGTCTTCGGCCGGTGGAGGAAAAATTTGTGATGGGCGGCATGGAAAAAACACTGTCTTCGCGTCGACTTATGGATATGGGAGAGGGGTATGTAAAAAATTTATCCACAAAACTATTTCCTGTAGGTTCGTTTATTGGGAAGAAACGTGCTTTTCCTGAGTTTTCGAAGCACTCTTTCAGCGCTTCCTGGAAAAAGAAAAATAAATAAAATAATTCAAAACCGTTATGTTATCAACAACCTGTAAATATGCCGTTAGGGCTATCATTTTTATTGCTCAGAAAGGTACGTCGGAAAGCCGGGTTAATGCTCGAATAATTGCTTCCGAGCTGGGGATTCCCATGCAATTTTTGAGCAAAATTCTTCAGATTTTTGTTCGGCGCGAATTGCTTCAGAGTTTCAAAGGGCCCACCGGTGGATTCTTTTTAGCCAAAGATTCCCATGATATCTCTCTTTTCGATATTGTTGAAATCATTGATGGACCTGCCTTTTTCGAAACCTGTTTGACCGCCGAGTTCGCCCGCATCATCGATTCCGGCGGTGTCAATGA